>JACCUZ010000253.1 GCA_013698395.1 Sporichthyaceae bacterium | reverse complement strand
GAGCAGACCACCGCGTCGGGCCTCGTCATCCCGGACACCGCCAAGGAGAAGCCCCAAGAGGGCACCGTCCTTGCCGTGGGTCCGGGTCGCTTCGAGGACGGCGCGCGCGTGCCGCTCGACGTCAGCGTCGGCGACACCGTGCTCTACAGCAAGTACGGCGGCACCGAGGTCAAGCACAACGGCGAGGAGTACCTCGTCCTCTCGGCCCGCGACGTGCTTGCGGTGATCGAGAAGTAGGACCGACCGCATCTCATACCGCCCCGGGCGGCGGGCCGAGCGTCCGTCACCCGGGGCGGTGTCGTCTCGCCCCCTGTCCCGCTGACCGCCCCCCTCCACTCCGAAGGGCCACCCCATGTCCAAGACCCTGCAGTACAGCGACGTCGCCCGCCGCGCGCTCGAGACCGGCGTCAACAAGCTCGCCGACGCCGTGAAGGTCACTCTCGGCCCGCGTGGCCGCAACGTCGTCATCGACAAGAAGTGGGGCGCGCCCACCATCACCAACGACGGTGTGACGATCGCCCGCGAGATCGAGCTCGAGGACCCGTACGAGAACCTCGGCGCGCAGCTCGCCAAGGAGGTCGCCACCAAGACCAACGATGTCGCTGGTGACGGGACCACGACCGCGACGGTGCTGGCCCAGGCCATGGTCCACGAGGGCCTGCGCAATGTCGCGTCCGGTGCCAACCCGGTCGCCCTCAAGCGCGGTATCGACAAGGCTGTCGAGGCGGTGTGCGAGCGGCTCCTGGAGGCGGCGCGCGACGTCGACGGCAAGGACGACATCGCCAAGGTGGCCACCATCTCTGCCCAGGACGCTGCGGTGGGCGAGCTGATCGCCGAGGCTTTCGACAAGGTGGGCAAGGACGGAGTCATCACCGTCGAAGAGGCCAACACGATGGGGCTCGAGCTCGAGTTCACGGAGGGCATGCAGTTCGACAAGGGGTACGTCTCGCCGTACATGGTGACCGACCCCGAGCGCATGGAAGCCGTCCTTGAGGACGCCTATGTGCTGATCCACCAGGGCAAGATCTCCGCGGTGGCGGACCTCCTGCCGTTGCTGGAGAAGGTCGCGCAGGCCGGGAAGCCGCTCGCCGTCATCGCCGAGGACGTCGACGGTGAGGCGCTCTCGACCCTTGTCGTGAACAAGATCCGGGGCCTGTTCACCTCCGTGGCGGTCAAGGCGCCCGGCTTCGGCGACCGCCGCAAGGCGATGTTGCAGGACATGGCAGTCCTCACCGGCGCCCAGGTCGTATCCCCCGAGGTCGGCCTCAAGCTCGACCAGATCGGCGTCGACGTGCTCGGCACGGCTCGGCGGATCGTGGTCACCAAGGACGACACCACCATCGTCGACGGCGGCGGGTCGCACGACGAGGTCACCGAGCGGGTGCGCCAGATCCGGGCTGAGATCGACGCAACGGACTCCGACTGGGACCGCGAGAAGCTGCAGGAGCGGCTGGCCAAGCTCGCGGGCGGCGTCTGCGTGATCGGCGTGGGGGCCGCAACCGAGGTGGAGCTCAAGGAGCGCAAGCACCGCATCGAGGACGCGGTGTCCGCCACCCGCGCCGCCATCGAGGAAGGCGTCATCGCCGGTGGCGGCTCCGCCCTGGTGCATGCCGTGTCCGTGCTCGACGGCTCGCTGGGTCTCACCGGTGACGAGGCGACGGGTGTCAACATCGTGCGCCGCGCCGCCGACGAGCCGCTGCGCTGGATCGCCGAGAACGCCGGCCAGGAGGGGTACGTGGTCGTCAACCGGGTGCGCGAGGCAGGTACCGGCGGATTCAACGGCGTGACCGGTGAGTACGGCGACCTGGTGGCGCAGGGCGTGCTGGACCCGGTGAAGGTGACCCGTTCGGCGCTGCTGAACGCCGCCTCGATCGCCAGCATGGTCCTGACGACAGACACGCTGGTGGTCGAGAAGAAGGAGGAGGAGCCGGGCGACGGGGCCGGGCACGGTCACAGCCACGGGCACGGCCACTCCCACTGACCCGAGAACGTCCGCGCGCAGTGCCGGATGCGGTGTTCGGTGTGGCAGCGGTGGCACGCCGCTTGGGCGTGGCCACCGGAACTCTGCGTACCTGGGACCGCCGCTACGGGGTGGGACCCGACGAACACCAGGCGGGCTCGCCTCGCCGCTACACGGCACGCGACCTCGCCCGGCTCGAGGTGATGCACCGGCTCATGCTCGAGGGAGTGACGCCGGCGGAGGCGGCCCGGATCGCGCTGAGCAGCGAGCTGCCCACTGAGGCCACTGCGGTGCGGTCGGCCCGGTCGGCTCGGCAGCGATCGGGCGGGGGACGCGTGGTGGCCTTACCTCGCGCCTCGCCTGCCGCGCGAGGCCTGGCCCGTGCGGCGACGAGCCTGGACTCCGACGCGTGCATCACCCAGCTGGTCAGCGCAGTCCGTCGGGACGGAGTCCTGCCTACCTGGAACGACCTGCTGCTGCCCGTGCTCTCCGGTCTCGGTGAGCGCTGGCGCGCCACCGGACGTGGCGTCGTCGTGGAGCGCCTGCTCAGCGAGAGCGCGGAGATGGCGCTGCGCACGGGGACTCAGGCGACGCGAGGGACCCGGGCGCCGATCTCGGGCCGGCCGGTGCTCCTGGCCGCTCTGGAGCCCGAGGAGTACCGGCTGCCGCTCGTGGCGCTGTCCGCGGCGCTGACCGAGCGCGCCGTGCCGTCGCGCATGCTGGGTGTCCGGCTGCCGCTGAGCGCTCTCCGCGAAGCGGTCGTGCGCACCGGGCCGACTGCGGTCTTCCTCTGGGCGCAGAGCATTGGCTCGGCCACGCTGCCCGGCCCCGAAGTCTTCAACGCCGTGCGGCCCCGGCCAGCCGTCGTGCTCGGCGGCCCGGGCTACGAGAGTGAGCAGTGGGGGCCAGGCATGACCTGGGTCAACGGTCTCGAGGACGCGGTAGCGGCCTTGGCCAGCCCGCGTACCCCACCTCCCCGGACAGCCCGCACCACCTGAACGCTCACGATCCCGGCCGAACCTGCCGAGAACACCTCCGTGCGCCGGGAGGGGCCCGGCACCGGTTCGACGAGGTGAGCGTTCGTGGCGACGGTTCTGGTCTGCGATGACTCCCCGCTGGCGCGGGAGGCACTGCGGCGCGCCGTGGCGGCCGTGCCCGGCGTCGAGCGGGTCCTGGTCGCGGGCTCCGGCGAGGAGTGTCTCGCCCGCTACGGCAGCGAGCGGCCGGACCTGGTGATGATCGACGTACGGATGCCTGGGGTGGGGGGTGTCGAGGCAGCTCGGCGAATCCTCAGCGCGGTGCCCCAGGCAGCGGTCATCATGATGACGATGAGCGAGGACGTCGACGGCGTCGCGCGCGCGGTGAACGCCGGCGCACGTGGGTACCTTGTCAAGGACGCATCGCGGGAGGAGCTGGTGGCCATGGTGACGCAGGCCCTGCACGACTCCTCCGCGCGGAGGGTGCCGAGGGCCGGGCATTACTCCGATGCCGCGCTTCCTCCGCTGACCGAGCGCGAGCTGCAGGTGCTGCGTGGCATGGGGCGCGGGCGCAGCAACTCTGAGATCGGCAAGGAGCTCTATCTCTCCGAAGACACCGTCAAGACTCACGCCCGGCGGTTGTTCCGCAAGCTGGGTGCCGCGGACCGGGCGCAGGCGGTGGCCATGGGATTTCGTTGGGGACTGGTGCGGTGAGCCCAACTGACCCCGTCGAGTGTCCGCGGTGACCGTAACGCCGGGCGTCGCGCGTTCGATGTCCACTCGTGCGGAGGTCGGCAGGCCTCCGGTCGAGATGGGCTCGCTAGCGGCTCGTGCGGTCGCTGGAGACGTGGGGGCGCGAGACGCCCTGCTCGGCCTCGTCCGGGAGATGGTCCACCGGTACTGCCGCGCACGACTGGGGCGGCTGCCCGGCAGCGAGCACACCGCCGACGATGTGGCTCAGGAGGTCTGTATCGCTGTGCTGTCCGCCCTGCCCCGGTACCGTGACGAGGGTCGTCCGTTCGAGGCCTTCGTCTTCGGCATCGCCGGCCACAAGGTCGCTGATGCCCAGCGCGCTGCCATCCGGGCTGCTGTCCCGACCGACGAGCTGCCCGACGAGGCGGACTCCGGAATCGGTCCTGAAGAAGCCGCTCTGCGCAGCAGTGACGCGTCGATGGTCCGCGGGCTGCTGGACCGACTGCCCCTTCAGCTCCGCGAGCTGTTGCTGCTGCGGGTAGCTGTCGGCCTCTCCGCCGAGGAGACCGGCAGAGCCCTGGGCATGTCCGCCGGCGCGGTGCGAGTGGCACAGCACCGCGCGTTGGCCCGGTTACGGGCACTGGCCCTCACCACCAGCGGGGAGGTGCGGACGTGATCTCCAGGCAGCACGGCGAGGGGTCGGTTGATCTGGTTGCGGTCGCGAGAGACGACAAGCTGCTCGACCTGCTCGGCGCGCGGGTCGGCGTTGACGTCACCCAGGACCGCGTGACGGCGCTGCTGGACGCCCTCGTCAGTGAGGTCGACGGCGAGCTCGCGACGGTGCTGAGCGAACCATTCCCCGAGCTGCCCGAGCTGCCCGAGGCCCCCCTTCAGCTAACTGCCGCTCCGCGCGGGGGACGAGCGGGGCGAAGGGCTGCCGTTGCCCTGATCGTCGGAGCGACCCTTTCCGTTGGTGGGGTGTCGGCGGCCGTGACCGGCGACCCGTTGGCGGCAGCCCGCTCGGTGGTGGGTGCGTTCGACGTCGGAAAGGAGCTGCCGCCTACGGCTGCAGAGATCGCCCGGTGGAACAAGCGCCTGGTCGCCGTGCGGGCCGCGGTTCGCAGAGGTGACGCTGGCGCTGCCTCGGCCATCACCGCACTCGAGGGCGAGATCGACTCGTTGGACCTGCGCCCAGGTCAGCGGGATGCGCTTCTCCGCAAACTAGACAGACTTCGCGCCCGCCTCGGCGACGACGCCAACCCCGCGAAGGACCAGGACAGGAGACTTCCTGGGACGACCAAGCCGACACCACGAGGCGGGAAGCCGCCCGGGGTCGGGCCGCCGGCCGGGCGTGCCGACACCAAGCCCGAGAAGACGTCCAACGGGTCACGGAACCAGGAGCCAGAGCAGCGCCTGAAGAGGAAGCCGCTACGCCAGGAGCGCAGCGGCCCGGTCAGCACCACGACGGACGACTCGCAGAGCGGCGTTCAGGGAGCCGGCCCCCGGTAGCATGGGTGGTCACCCCCCTCGCTTCGCGGAAGGTTCGGGACGCACCTGATGACCCTGCTGGACCCGCCGGAGAACCTGCCGCCTCTCGGACTCACCTTCGACGACGTCCTGCTGCTTCCCGAGGAGACCGATGTCGTCCCCTCCGAGGTTGACACCACGTCACGACTGACTCGCGAGATCTCGGTGCGGGTGCCGTTGCTGTCGGCCGCGATGGACACCGTGACCGAGGCGCGCATGGCCGTGGCCATGGCCCGCCAGGGCGGCATCGGCGTGCTGCACCGCAACCTCTCGATCGAGGACCAGGCTCACCAGGTCGACCTGGTGAAGCGTTCGGAGTCGGGCATGGTGTCCGACCCGGTGACGGTCGGTCCGGACGCGACGCTGGCTGAGCTGGACCAGCTGTGCGGCCTCTATCGCGTCTCCGGGCTCCCGGTCGTCACCGAGGAGCGCACCCTGCTGGGCATCATCACCAACCGCGATCTGCTCTTCGTGCCGCCGGAGGACTTCCCGCTGCGTACGGTGCGCGAGCTGATGACGCCGATGCCGCTGGTGACCGCCCCGGTGGGCATCCCCTCCGCTGACGCTGCCGCGCTGCTGGCCAAGCACAAGATCGAGAAGCTGCCGCTCGTCGACGGGGCCGGTCGCCTGGCGGGGCTGATCACGGTCAAGGACTTCGTCAAGACCGAGCAGTACCCCTATGCCACCAAGGACGGCGAGTCGCGGCTGCGGGTCGCGGCGGCGATCGGCTACTTCGGCGACGCGTGGGACCGGGCGACGGCCCTGGTCGAGGCCGGGGTCGACGTGCTCGTGCCCGACGTCGCGAACGCCCAGGCACGGCTGATGCTGGAGCTGATCCGTCGCCTCAAGTCCGACCCGGCGACCCGACATGTCCAGGTCCTGGCCGGCAACGTGGCGACGCGGGCGGGTGCCGAAGCACTCGTGGACGCTGGAGCCGACGCCGTGAAGTGTGGGACGGGGCCGGGGTCGATCTGCACCACCCGTGTCGTCGCCGGCGTGGGTGTCCCACAGATCACCGCGATCCAGGAGGTGGCGAAGGCGTGCAAGCCCGCCGGCGTCCCGGTCGTCGGTGACGGCGGCCTGCAGTACTCCGGTGACATCGCCAAAGCCATCGTCGCCGGCGCCGACACGGTCATGCTCGGCTCGCTGCTGGCCGGGTGCGACGAGAGCCCAGGGGACCTGGTCTTCGTCAACGGCAAGCAGTACAAGTCCTACCGCGGCATGGGGTCGCTGGCCGCGATGGCGTCGCGCGGCCGGGTGTCCTACAGCAAGGACCGCTACTTCCAGGCTGACGTCGCCACCGACGACAAGATCGTGCCCGAGGGCATCGAAGGCCAGGTGCCTTACCGCGGTCCGCTGCGAGCGGTCGCTCATCAGCTCATCGGTGGTTTGCAGCAGTCGATGTTCTATGTGGGAGCCCACACGATTCCGCAGCTGCAGGAGCGTGGACGGTTCGTCCGCATCACCTCGGCCGGTCTCAAGGAGAGCCACCCGCACGACATCCAGATGACGGTCGAAGCGCCCAACTACCACTCCCGCTGAGGGCCGGATGACCGAGATCGAGATCGGCCGGGGCAAACGCGGCCGCACGGCGTACGGCTTCGACGACATCGCAATCGTCCCCAGCCGGCGGACGCGCGACCCCGAGGAGGTCTCCGTCGCCTGGCAGATCGACGCGTACCGCTTCGAGATCCCCGTGCTGGCCGCTCCGATGGACTCGGTGGTGTCACCGCAGACCGCGATCATGATCGGCCGGCTCGGTGGGGTCGGCGTGCTGAACCTCGAGGGCCTCTGGACCCGGTACGAGGAGCCGGAGCCGCTGTTCGCCGAGATCGCCGGCCTCGACGACAGCGAGACCACGCGGCGGATGCAGGAGATCTACGAGGAGCCGATCCGGCCCGATCTGGTGGCGGCGCGCATCGCGGAGGTCCGCTCGGCCGGAGTGACCGTCGCTGCTGCCCTCTCGCCGCAGCGAACGGCGCAGCTGTGGAAGACGGTGGTGGACGCGGGCGTGGATCTGTTCGTCATCAGGGGTACGACGGTCAGCGCCGAGCACGTGTCCGGCCGGGCGGAACCGTTGAACCTCAAGCAGTTCATCTACGAGCTCGACGTGCCGGTCATCGTTGGGGGGTGCGCGACGTACCAGGCCGCGCTGCACCTCATGCGCACCGGAGCAGCAGGTGTCCTCGTCGGTTTCGGTGGCGGCGCCTCACACACCACCCGGACTGTCCTGGGCGTCGCGGTGCCGATGGCGTCGGCGGTGGCCGACGTCCACGCGGCGCGTCGTGACTACCTTGACGAGTCGGGTGGCAGGTACGTCCACGTCATCGCCGATGGTGGCGTCGGTCGCAGCGGGGACGTCTCCAAGGCGATCGCGTGTGGGGCCGACGCCGTGATGATGGGCTCACCGCTCGCCCGAGCGACGGAGGCTCCAGGTCGGGGCTTCCACTGGGGCAGTGAGGCCCACCACGGTGAGCTCCCACGGGGGGAGCGGG
Organism: Sporichthyaceae bacterium; assembly: GCA_013698395.1. GTDB lineage: Bacteria > Actinomycetota > Actinomycetes > JACCUZ01 > JACCUZ01 > JACCUZ01. The sequence continues at coordinate 3,352 of JACCUZ010000253.1, read as the reverse complement.
TGCGCGTCGGTACCGTCGGCTCGATCGAGGAGATCCTTGGTGGACCGTCGCATGTCAGCGACGGGTCGATGAACTTCGTCGGCGCGCTCCGCCGGGCGATGGCGACGACCGGCTACTCCGACGTCAAGGAGTTCCAGCGCGTCGAGGTGACCGTCGCCCGCTGAGCAAGGGGAAGTCGCGCCACGTACACCGTGTTTGCCGACTCCTCGCCGGTGAGGGGGTTGGGAAAGGTGACCACGTGCGATTGGACGCTGGCGAACACCTCCGTCAGAACGGCGGAAAAGTGGGTCTCCGGCGGGTCGTCGGACCACAGTGCGAACACGCCGCCCGGATGCAAGTGATGCGCGAGACGTCGCAGGCCCGCAACGGTGTAGAAGGCGGCGTGACTTGGGTGCAGGACGTGTTGTGGAGTGTGGTCGATGTCCACCAGAACGGCGTGGAACCGCCGTTCCGGCGCCTCCGGATCAAAGCCGCTCGGAGCGGCTGCCATCGCGAAAAAGTCGCCGTGCACGAGCCGAACCCGGGGGTTCGTCACCAAGCCCGCGCTGTTGGGGAGCACTCGGCTCTCATGCCATCCGATCACCTCGCCGAGTGCCTCCACCACGACCAGGGAGCGGACGTGCGGATCCTCCGCCACCGTGCGGGCGGTGTAGCCGAGCCCAAGTCCGCCGACGACGACGTCGAGGTCACGACCCGGCAGCCCCGCAAGTCCCAGGTGTGCGAGCTCGACCTCGCCAACCGTGAAGAGACTTGACATCAAGAACTCGTCGCCGAGCTTGGCCTCGTACACGTCGACCTTGAGCCGTGGCTCACGTCGCCGGCGCAGGCTGATGGCGCCCAGCGCTGTCTCGCACCAGGCGAGCTCCTCGAAGCGAGCAGACAAGTCAGATTTCCTCTGAGCTAGGCGCATCCGTGATGTCCTAGGGCAACGTACCGTGCATGCCGAGGCTCACTGGTTAGCGAGTTCAACGTCGGCCACGATCACGTCTGCCTCGGTCCGCGCCCGGCGCTACGATGCCCGACGCCGGAGCTCGAGGAGCCAATGCGAGGGGACGCTTCCATGGAAGCTGGCGTTGACACCCTGCAGAAGGCGCTGCGGATCAACCTGGACCCTCGCTGGTACGGGACCATCGCGGAGATCGGGGCCGGGCAGGAGGTCGCGCGCTGGTTCTTCCGAGCGGGGGGCGCGGCCGGCACGGTGGCCAAGTCCATCTCCGCGTACGACATGGCCGTCAGCGATGCTGTCTACGGCAAGTCTGAGCGCTATGTGTCGATGGGGCGCCTCCAAGCGATGCTCGACCACGAGTACCAGCTCAATATCGAGCGGCTCAGCGAGGAGCGGGGCGACGACAACGCGTTCTTCGCCTTCGCCGACACCGTCGTGGCCCGCAGCTATCGCGGCGGAAACGAGTGTCACGGCTGGATGGGCGTCAAGTTCCAGTCGCATCAGCATGACGAGCCCAGCCAGATCGTGGTGCACGTCCGGATGCTTGACGCCGAGGCGGCCCTGCAGCAGGAGGCCCTCGGAGTCGTAGGTGTCAACCTGCTTCACGGCGCCTTCTTCCACTACCACGAGCCGGACGCCCTGGTGGAGAGCCTGCTCGACCGGCTGACCACCGGCCGTATCGAGATCGACATGATCGCCTTTAAGGGCATCGAGTTCCGGTCGGTCGACAACCGCCTCATGGCGCTCAAGCTGGTGCAGGTCGGCCTGAGCGGTGCTGCGATGTTCGGCCCCGACGGTCAGGTGCTGCAGCCGAGCGAGGTATTGAGGAAGAAGGCGATCCTGGTCGAGCGAGGCAGCTTCCGGCCACCGACGGTCGTCAACATCGACATGCTCGAATCTGCGCGGGCAAAGTTCGAGGCCGACCCGGCGGTGGCCGGCCGTGAGGTGCTGGTCCTCACCGAGCTTACCATGGCGAACCTGCTGGCCGGCGGCGGAAACGTGGACCGGCGCGACTTCCTGGCCCGCGCCGACCTGCTCGCTGCCTGCGGTATGACGGTGCTCATCTCCGACTACGTCGCCTTCCACCGGCTCGCCGCCTATCTGGCCTGGCGGACCGACGGACGCATCGGCATGGTCATGGGTATCCCGAGCCTGATGGACCAGTTCGATGAGTCCAACCACGCGGAACTACCGGGCGGCATCCTCGAGAGCTTCGGACGCCTCTTCAAGAACGACCTGCGGCTGTTCGTCTACCCGATGCTGCGCGACGACAAGGTCACGACAATCCACAACCTGGCCGTCGGTGACGAGCTGCAGCCGCTCTACGACTACCTCGCCCGGCGGGGCAGCTTCGTCGACCTGGACAACTACAAGCCGGAGTACCTGCCCATCCTTAGCCGCGACGTCCTTCGCCGCATCGCGAGCGGCGACGCGATGTGGGAGTCGATGGTGCCGGCCGCCGTCGGCGCGCTCATCAAGAAGCGCGGCTTTTTCGGCTACCACCGAACCGACGAGGGCTGAGGTGACGCGTCGCATCCACCCGACAACCAGGCAGCGTCGAACGGGCGGGTCGTCGGCGTGCAGTTCGGGAGCTAGAACGGTGGGATATCGCCCGGCGGTGGGCGGCTGTCCGGCGGGGCAGGGCCGGGTGCCTGCCCGGGTGCCTGCCCGGGGGGAGGTTCCGCGGGGGTCGGGCCGGGGTCGGGGTGCACCAGGGCGGGGTGGTCGAGGAGGGGGTGGGGGGGTCGGTGGTAGCGCTTGCCGGAGGGCAGGGTCCACCACAGCCCGCCTGCCCCGTCGCTTTCCAGCCGGGTGTCGGTGAGGGTTTTGATGCGGTGGTGGCGCCGGCACAGGGCGCACAGGTTGGCCGCGCAGGTGGGTCCGCAGGGCCATTCCACGGTGTGGTCGAGGTCGCAGCGGGTGGCCGGCATGCGGCACCCCAGGCCCCGGCAGGTCTTGTCGCGGGCCAGGACGAAGTCGGCGAGGTGTTGGGGTGGCTGGTAGGTGTGGGCGGTGATGTCTTGGAGGCGTCCGGTGCCGGGTTCGGTGAGCAGCCGGCGCCAGGTGCCGTCTCCGGCGATGCGCCGGGCCACCTCGGCGGTGATCGGGCCGGCCCCGACCAGCTCGGCGGGTTCGTCGTCGGCACCGAGGAGGGTGTTGGCGGCGACCACGACCCCGATCTGGGGTGCCCGCCCGTGCCGGCGGGGCAGGTGTGGGTGGCCGTCGGCGGGCAGCAGCCCGGCCAGGCCTTGGGCGCCGAGGTCCCCGAGGACGTCGGCGCGGCACTGGCCCAGGGTCCGCACCGGCTGCGGCGGCGAGCCGGCGGGCCGCTGGTCGGGTGGGGTTGACCGGTCCCGCTGGGCGCTGGTGTCGGCGCTGGCGCGGTGGGCGCGGTGCTTGGTGCGG
>JACCUZ010000228.1 GCA_013698395.1 Sporichthyaceae bacterium | reverse complement strand
GGGTTCGACTGTCGCCGATGTCCTGAGACATCACACTGTGCCCCCGGCAGGATTCGAACCTGCGACACACGGTTTAGGAAACCGATGCTCTATCCCCTGAGCTACGAGGGCTGACCTGCGGGTTTTTGATTAGGGTGAGGGAATTGACAGCCAAGTTGACAGCCAAGCCACCCGCCCGCAGCGCACGTCATGGTAGCGATCGCGTGTTGCCCGGCCCGTCCTGCTCGCGACCGTGGCCAGGTTGGTCCAGCAGGCGGCCGAGTGCCCCCGTCGCGGACTCGTGCATCGCCGGCGTGACGTGCGAGTAGAGGTTCAGGGTGATGCCGATCTCGGTGTGCCCGAGCATCTCGCTCACGATCTTGGGATGCACCCCTTCGGCAAGGAGCAGGGTCGCGGCCGTGTGCCGGAGGTCGTGGAACCGGATCTTCGGCAGGGACAGTCGCTCCAGCAGAGGGTGGAAGTGCCGTTGCAGCAGGTTCTGGGCGCTCAGCGGTCGCCCGACGTGGTTCGGAAAGACGAGACCGTTCTCCTCCCACAACGGACCCGCGTGCAGCCGCTCGGCGTTCTGCCGGAGCCGGTGCGCCTGCAGCGCCTTGACTGCCATCGGTGGGAGGAGGACCTGGCGGCGCGACCGCTCCGTCTTCGGTTCTCGGATGGTCCAGCCGCCGCCCGGGTCGCGGTGCAGGCTGCCCCGGACCGCCAACCGCCGGCCGGGTAGGTCCAGGTCTGCCCAGCGAAGTGCGAGCAGCTCGCCTTGACGCATCCCAGTCGTGAGGGCCAGCACGTAGAGCGCTGAGAGCCGGTCGCCACGGAGACCTGCGAGCAAGGATCGGGCCTCGTCGGGTGTGAGGGCGTGAAACTCGTGACGAGTCACGCGGGGTGGATCCACGAGGGTTACCGGGTTGCGCGTCGCTGCACCCCAACGCACGGCCTGGTCGAAGACCCGATGGAGGAACCGGTGAAGGTGGCGGACGCTTGTCGGCGAGCAGCCCGCCGCGAGGCGATCGGCGTAGAGGAGCTGAAGATCCGCGGGACCGATTTTCGACAGTGGTCGACGCCCGAGCATCGGAACCGAATGCAGCCGCGCGTACTGCTCGTAGCGCTGCCACGTCCCGGGCCGCAGAGACGGGCGCACGGCCGTGAGCCAGGTGTCCATGAACGCGGCGAACGTGGTCCGCTCGTCCGTGAGCAACCGGCCCTCGCGATGGGCGCGGACCGTTCGAGCCAGTTTGTCGGCAACCTCGCGACGGGTTGATCCGTACAGAACCTTGCGTCGGCGCTTGCCGCCGGTCCAGCCGAGGTCGACGGCGGCTGCCCATCTGCCGTCAGCCCGCTGGTAGATCGATCCCTCACCGTGCCCGCGTCTCCTTGTCATCGCCGCCCGTCCTCCTGCTCTCGTACGTGGCCGGTCATCCGATCTCGATGACGGATTCGGCACGCAGCTTGGTCACGAGATCGGCAAGCGCATCCGCAGGGATGCGCCGGCAGGCGCCGATGTGCACGGACTCGAGGATGCCTGCCTGCATCAGTTCGTACAGCTTGGAGCGGCCTATGCCCAGAGCCAGGGCCGCTTCTGTGGGCGTGAGGAGCATGGGGATGGTCATCGGGAGATCCCTTCGGTTCGTTGCTGAGCGACCAACGTGGAGTCCGGTTGCCAGCGGCCGGGCACGCTCCGGTGCAGTTGGCGGGTGGCGAGGGTCTGGGTGCGGCGAACGGCGAGCCGGGCGGCGAGCCGGTCGAGGTGCCGCTTGCCGTCGACGGCAACGGTGCGTTCGTCGACCGGGTCGTCGGGGACGTAGAGGTGGTTTGCGGCCCGGCCGCGGGAGAGCGCGACGTAGCCGGCCTCTCTGGTCAGTGCCCCGGTGCCGTAGAGCAGGGCGGTTTCGACGGTGGCGCCTTGGGCCTTGTGGCAGGTCATCGCGTACCCGTGGTCGAGGTGCCGACCCGCCCACTCGACCGGCACGGTGACCTGCTGGTCGTCCTCGGTGGCGAGGGTCAGCGTCTGCCGTCGGGGGTCGACGGCGGTGACGGCGGCCCGGGCGCCGTTGAGCAGCCCCAGCCGGTAGTCGTTCGCGGTGACAAGGACCCGGTCGCTGGCCCGGTACTCCCGCTGCTTGTCGCCCTCGCCGGTATGGACGGCATCGGGGCCGAGGCGGCCGGCGGCGAGGAGCCGAGCGCGAGCGGTGTCGTTGAGGTCGGTGACGTCGGCGCGGCGGACGGCGAGCATCACCACCCGCTCGAACGGCTCGCCCCGTCTCGCTTGGTCGGCCGGTCCGGGTTCGTTGATGAGCCGGAGGTAGTCGTTGACGACCCGGTCGGGGAGCTGGTCGGCGGGTGCGGTGTGCACCCGGCCGTGGTCGGCGTAGGCGGCGACGGCCGCGTCGGGGTCCCCGGCCCGCAGGTCCGCCAGGACGCGGCGTTCCCATGCCTCGGTCTGCCGCCTGTTGTCGGTCAGGG
>JACCUZ010000208.1 GCA_013698395.1 Sporichthyaceae bacterium | reverse complement strand
GTCGGGCGGGTCGAGGTAGCCCGCGCCGACCACCCCCAGGCATCCGGCGCCGGAGGCCGCGGCGGTCAGCTCTGGCGTGCCGGGCCCGCCGCCGAGCGGCGCCTGCATCAGCGGCAGCTCGACCCCGAGCCGGCGGGTCAGTTCCGTGGACCGCCACCCGGTCTGTGTCACGACGCGAACCTCACGCCGTGACCCTCTCAGACGTCAGCGGGCGCAGAGCACAGAGCCGGGCCCTGGGCAAGGCGACGCTCCGGTGCAGCTGGAAGTTTTTCCTTCCGTTGGGACAAGTGAGGTTCAGGTGGCGCCTGGGGCGGTCGAGCATGAACCGGTGCGGAGTTCATGGGGGTATGGGTGGTGTTGCGTGCGGCAACTGGGCGTGGCGTTCGTGCTGGGATCGGTGCTGGCGCTGGTGCTCGGCACCGGCTCACCGTCGTACGCCGCTGGTAGTGACCCCGAGTCGCCGGTGCCCGCCCCCGCGGTGGTCGAGGGGTTCAGCCCCTACCTGGGGCAGGTCTCCTGCGACCCGACGGCGAAGCCCGGCACGCTGGCCCTGCGGGAGATGGTCCTCTCGACCTATGGCGGTCGCGACTCGGGTATCGGACGCTCCTGCACCGTCGGCGCTGACAGCGAGCACAAGGAGGGACGCGCCTGGGACTGGGGCCTGGATGCGACCAAGCCTGCGGAGCAGGCCTTGGCCCAGCGATTCCTTGCCTGGTTGCTCGCTCCCGGACCCAACGGGATGGTGGCCTACGAGGCGCGGCGGCTCGGCGTCATGTACGTCGTGTGGGACGCCCGAGTGTGGAGCCAGTACCAGGCCGCGGACGGCTGGCGCCCGTACAACGGTGGCAGCGCCCATCGCGACCACGTGCACATCTCACTGACCTGGTCTGGCGCCATGAAGCGCACCTCGTGGTGGACCGGCAAGGCGTCGTCGACCGACTACGGGCCGTGCGTGGAGGTGGAGGGCACACCGGCGCCACCCTGGTCCCGGCCCCGGGAGACGCCTTGCCCGTCACCCATCAGCGCCGCGAACCTCACCGGCACGCCCCTGTTGCGGCGCGGGTCGACCGGGCCCTACGTCACCCAGCTCCAGCGACTGCTGTCGGTGACCCCGGTCACCGGGTACTTCGGACCGATCACCGAGGCGGCGGTCCAGGCGCTGCAGAAGAACACCGGCCAGCCCGTCTCGGGCACGACCACACCGGCCACCTGGGAGGTCGCGCGGCGCCGGGTCCCCACGCCGCCTGCGCCCCCGGCACCCCCTGCGCCGCCAGCACCCGCACCACCGAGCAGCCAGCCGGTCACCTCCGGTCGGGCACTGCCCGCACGCATGACCTACTCGGTGCGCCGCGGCGACAGCCTCAGCGAGATCGCCTCGAAATGGCGCTCCACGGTGCCGGCGATCCGGTCGGCGAGCGGCCTGCGCACCGACCTGATCCGCGTGGGCCAGGTGATCACCGTTCCCGTCCGGTCGGGCATCACGAAGTTCACCTGGACGACGCTGCGCAAGGGTGACCGCGGGGTCGCGGTCAGGGCGCTGCAGACGGCGCTGGGGATGCCGGCGAAGTACCGGACCGGCCTGTTCGCCGACATCACGCAGGGAGAGGTCAACGCCGTGAAGTCCCGCCGTGGCTGGGACGCCGACGGCGTCGCCGGACCGGGCGTCTGGCGCGCCCTCGGCGCCTGAGATCAACAACGACGTACGTTGGGAGCATGCCCACCGCCGTCGCATTCCCGCCCGAGGTCCGAGCCCTCCTCGAGGAGCCGCAGCCAGCCGTCATCACCTGTGTGCGTAGCGACGGTCAGCCCGTGTCGGTGGCGACCTGGTACCTCATGGACGGTGACCGGGTCCTGGTCAACATGGATGACGGCCGAAAGCGCCTGGACTACCTCCGCGCCGACCCTCGGGTGAGCATCACGGTGCTCAAGGCGGACGACTGGTATACCCACGTGAGCATGCAGGGACGGGTGGTCGAGATGTCCGACGACCACGGGCTGGTCGGGATCGACCGGCTGTCGCGCCACTACCGTGGGAGGGAGTACGCGGTGCGCAACCGGGGGCGGGTCAACGCCTGGATCGAGATCGACCGCTGGCACGGCTGGGGCAAGGTCAGTCCAGGCGATTGACACCGGTGACACGGACGATCGCCTCGCCAGCGGCGTCGGAGGCGGGAAGGTCGACCTCCGCGCTGATCCCCCAGTCGTGATCGCCCGCCGGGTCGTCGAAGATCTGCCGCACCAGCCACCGGTCGGGCTCCTCGACGATCAGCAGCAGCGCGGGACCTCGCGCGTCGGGGCCGGTCATCAGCTGGTCGTGGTCAGTGAAGTAGGAGGCCATCGCGTTCGCCCAGGCGTCGGCGTCCCAGCCTGCCTCGACGTCAAGCTCGCCGAGCACGTCGTACCGGCGCAGCGCCGCAAGCTCCACCCTGCGGAACAGCGCGTTGCGCACCAGCACGCGGAAGGCACGGACATTGCTCGTGACAGCAGGCGGCACCTCGTCGCGCACGACCACGTCTCCCGTCCCTTCCACCGGAGACGTGAGCCGCTCCCACTCGTCGAGCAGGCTTGAGTCGACCTGGCGCACCAGCTCGCCGAGCCACTCGGTGAGGTCGCGCAGCTCCTCCGTCCGGGCTGGCTCCGGCACCGTCTGGCGCAGCGCCTTGAAGGAGTCGGCCAGGTAGCGCAGCACCAGACCCTCGGACCGGGCCAGGCCGTAGAAGCCCACGTACTCCGCAAAGGTCATCGCCCGCTCCGCCATGTCCCGCGCCACGGACTTGGGACGCAGCTCGTGGTCGGCGACCCACGGGTGGCCACGGCGGTAGGCGTCGTAGGCGTGCTCGAGCAGCTCCTTGAGCGGCTGCGGGTAGGAGATCTCCTCAAGCAGCTCCATCCGCTCGTCGTACTCGATGCCCTCCGCCTTCATCGCCGCCACCGCCTCGCCGCGCGCCTTGTGCCGCTGCGCCTGCAGGACCTGCCGCGGGTTCTCCAGCGTGGACTCGAGCACGGACAGCACATCCAGGGCGTACGTCGGTGAGCTCGGGTCGAGCAGGTCCAGCGAGGCGACCGCGAAGGTGGACAGCGGCTGGTTGAGCGCGAAGTCCGGCTGCAGGTCGATGGTGAGGCGGACCTGGCGGCCGTCCGGCTCGGGCTGGGGCAGGCGCTCGACGACCTCGCCGGCCAGCAGCGCGCGGTAGATGGCGATCGCGTGCCTGATGTGCCGCAGCTGCGCCGCGCGCGGCTCGTGGTTGTCCTCGAGCAGCCTGCGCATCGCCGTGAACGGGTCGCCGGGCCGGGCGATGACGTTGAGCAGCATCGCGTGCGAGACGGAGAAGCTGGACGTGAGCGGCTCGGGCTCGGCGGCCAGCAGCCGTTCGAACGTGGGCTCGCCCCAGGACACGAAGCCTTGGGGCGGCTTGCGCGTGACCAGCTTGCGCAGCTTCTTCGGGTCTTCGCCGGCCTTCGTGCGGGCCCGCTCGTTCTCGACGGTGTGGTCGGGCGCCTGCACGACGACCGTCCCCGCCGTGTCGAACCCGGCCCGCCCTGCCCGCCCGGCGACCTGGTGGAACTCACGGGCGGACAGGTGCCGGGTCCGCTGCCCGTCGTACTTGCTCAGTGCCGTCACCAGCACGGTGCGGATGGGCACGTTGATGCCGACGCCCAGCGTGTCGGTGCCGCAGACCACCTTGAGCAGCCCGGCCTGGGCGAGGGTCTCGACGAGCCGGCGGTAGCGCGGCAGCATCCCGGCGTGGTGCACGCCGATGCCGTGCCGAACCAGGCGGGACAGGGTCCGACCGAAGCCAGCCGAGAAGCGGAACCCGCCGATGGCCTCCGCGATCGCGTCCCGCTCGGCGCGGGTGGCCACGTTGACGCTGGTCAGCGCCTGCGCACGCTCCAGCGCGGCGACCTGGGTGAAGTGCACGACGTAGACCGGCGCGCGGTCGGTG
>JACCUZ010000207.1 GCA_013698395.1 Sporichthyaceae bacterium | reverse complement strand
CTCGAGCGCGGCGGTGCCGAGGCTGACGCGCCGGCACCCGGTCGCCAACGCGGCCGACAGCGACGCGTCGTCGCGGATACCCCCACTCAGCTGTACCGCGACGTCGAGCCGGTGCACCACGGCTGCCAGCCGCTGAGCGTTGTTGCCCCGACCGAAGGCGGCGTCGAGGTCGACCAGGTGGATCCAGTCGGCGCCCTCGTCCTGCCATCCCAGGGCCACCTGGAGCGGGTCGCCGTACACCGTCTGCGTCCCGGCCTGCCCGCGCACCAGCCGGACCGCCTGACCACCGAGGACGTCGACGGCCGGCAGCAGGGTCAGCGCCGTCATGGCCGCAACCCTACGGCGCCGGCGGTCAGCGCAATCGGTCCAGCCAGTTGCCGAGCAGGGCGGCTCCGGCGTCACCGGACTTCTCCGGGTGGAACTGCGTGGCCCACAGCGGCCCATCCTCGACCGCGGACACGAACCGATCCTCGTCGTAGTCGGTCCAGGTCACGCTCGGCTTTGACAGTGGCGGCGATTGGAAGTGCGGGCGCCACGCGCGGGCGGCGTAGGAGTGCACGAAGTAGAACCACTCCGTGTCCACCCCGGCGAACATCGCACTCTCGGCGGGCGCCGAGACCGTGTTCCAGCCGGTGTGCGGCACCACGGTGGCCTGCAGCCGCTCGACGGTCCCGGGCCACCGGCCGAAGCCACGTGTGCGCACACCCCGCTCCTCGCCGGCCTCGAACATCACCTGCATCCCGACGCAGATGCCCAGCACCGGCCGGCCGCCGGAGAGCCGTGCGTCGACCATCCGGTCGCCGTTGACTGCCTGCAGGTCCCTCATGCAGGTGGCGTAGGCGCCGACGCCGGGAACGACGAGTCCGTCGGCACCCTGCACGCGGGCGTCGTCGGCGGTCACCGTCGCGTCCGCTCCGACTCGCCCGAGTGTGCGGAGAACCGAGCTGATGTTGCCCGAACCGGAGTCGAGGACGGCCACCGATGGCCGACCCATCAGCGGCTCCTCGGCGGCTGTGCCGTCACAGTGTGCCCTTGGTGCTGGGCACCCCCGACTCTCGCGGGTCGAGTGCGAGCGCGTCGCGCAACGCCCGTGCCAGCGCCTTGAACTGCGCCTCGATGATGTGATGCGGATCGCGGCCGGCGAGCACCCGAACGTGCAGGGTGAACGCGCCTTGGTGGGCCAGGGTCTCGAGCACGTGGCGCGTCAGCGATCCGGTGAAGCCGTCCCCCACGACGACGTACTCCTGGCCGACGGGCTCCCCGGTGTGCAGACAGTAGGGACGGCCCGAGAGATCGATCGCGCACTGCACGAGCGCCTCGTCCAGCGGCACCAGCGCGTCGCCGAAGCGGCGGATGCCGTGCTTGTCACCGAGCGCCTCGCGACACGCCTGACCGAGGGCGATGGCGACGTCCTCGACGCTGTGGTGGGCGTCGACGCCAGTGTCGCCCTCAGCCGCAACCCGCAGGTCGAGCAGCGCGTGGCGGGCCAGCGAGGCCAGCATGTGGTCGTAGAACCCGACGCCCGTGCTCACGTCGGCTCGCCCGGTGCCGTCGAGGTCCAACTCGACCCGCACCCTTGTCTCTGCTGTCATGCGTTCGACGCGAGCCCGACGACTCATCCGGCGAGCACCTCCCTTAGTGCGTCGCGGAAGGCCGACATCTGCTGCGGCGTGCCGACCGACACCCGCAGCCAACCCGGCGGCCCGGCGTCACGGATCAGGATCCCCCGGTCGACCAGGGCCTGCCAGACCGCCCGTGTGTCCGGGAACCGCCCGAACAGAACGAAGTTGGCGTCCGAGTCGACGACCGACAGCCCGGCCGCCCGCAGCCATCCGACCAGCGCGTCTCGTTCCGTTCGCAGGACGTCGAGCTGGGCCAGCAGTGAGGAGCTGTGCCGCAGTGCGGCTCGGGCCACCACCTGGGTGAGCGTCGACAGGTGGTACGGCAGCCGCACGAGGCGTAGTGCCGCCACCACCTGCGGATCGGCCGCGGCGTAGCCCACCCGGGCACCGGCGAGCGCGAACGCCTTGCTCATGGTGCGGGTCACGACAAGGCGCGGGCGCTCGGCCAGCAGCGCAAGCGCGCTCGGCACATTGGGGCGGCGGAACTCGGCGTAGGCCTCGTCGATGATGACGAGCCCCGGTGCCCGGTCGGCGAGCGCCGCGACAGTTTCCAGCCCGAGCGCGGTGCCGGAGGGGTTGTTGGGCGAAGCCAGCACCACGACATCGGGCTGTTCGGCACTGATGTTTTCCAGTGCGGTGTCGAGGTCGATGCCGAAGTCGGGTCGGCGCGGGTGGCACACCCAGCGGGTGCCGGTCGACCGCGCGAAGTGCGGGTACATCGAGTACGTCGGAGCGAACGACATCGCGGTGCGTTCCGGACCGCCGTACGCCTGCAGCAACTGGAGCATCACCTCGTTGGACCCGTTCGCCGCCCAGATCTGCTCGGAGCGCAGCCCGTGCCCGAGGTAGCCGGCGAGGTCGTGGCGCAGCGCCCGCGCCTCCCGGTCGGGATAGCGGTTGAGCCCCCCCGCGGCTGCGGAAACGGCTGCCGTGATGTCGTCGACCACGGCCTGTGGCGGCGGGTAAGGGTTCTCGTTGGTGTCGAGCCGGATGGGGACATCGAGCTGCGGTGCACCGTACGGGATCGCGCCCGCTAGCTCCGGACGCAGCTGCGCGGCGGCCGCGCTCATAACCGGGCCTGGACCGCTGCACCGTGCGCGGGCAGGTCCTCGGCTTCGGCAAGGGCGACGACAGCGGGAGCGACCGCGCGCAGCGCCGGCTCGTCGTAACTGACCACGTGCACCTCGCGGAGAAAGGTGTTGACCGACAGCCCGGACGAGTGGCGTGCGCTGCCGGCAGTGGGCAGCACGTGGTTGGAGCCGGCGCAGTAGTCACCGAGCGAGACCGGCGTGTAGGGGCCGACAAAGACAGCGCCGGCGGTACGCACTCGCATCGCAACCTCATGCGCGTCGCGGGTCTGGACCGACACATGCTCGGCGGCGTACGCGTCGGCGACGTGAATTCCTTGACCGAGATCGTGGACGAGAACGACCGCCGACTGTGGTCCGCTCAAGGAGGCGCCGATCCGCTCGGCATGCTTGGCGGCAGCCACCTGGCGGACCAGCTCCTGCTGCACCCGATCGGCGAGCTCGGTGCTCGTGGTGACCAGCACGCTGGCGGCCAACGGGTCGTGCTCGGCTTGGCTGATCAGGTCGGCCGCCACGTACACCGCGTCGGCGCTGTCGTCTGCCAGGACCATGATCTCGGTCGGGCCGGCATCGCCGTCGGTGGCGACGTGGCCGCGGAGCAGCCGCTTGGCTGCCGTCACGTACACGTTGCCCGGACCGGTGACGAGCTCGACGGGTTGGCAGGGCCCCGCCCCGTACCCGAACATCGCGATGGCCTGGGCACCGCCCACGGCGTACACCTCGTCCACCCCCGACGTCACGCAGGCGGCGAGCACCACCGGGTGCGGCAGCCCGCCGTGCTCTCGCTGCGGGCTGCTGCTGAGCGCGATCGACTCGACCCCGGCCGCCTGGGCGGGTACGACGTTCATCACCACGCTGCTCATCAGTGGCGCCAGCCCACCGGGGACGTACAGTCCAACCCGTCGGACCGGCACCTGACGACGCGTCACCGTTGCCCCGTCCGCCACCCGGGTGGTCACGTCTGTCCGGCGCTCGGCCTCGCAGGTGCGGCGCAGTCTGCTGATCGACTCCGCCAACCCGGCGCGCACGTCAGGGTCCAGTTGCGCGTACGCCTGCTGCATCGCCGCGGCCGGCACGGTCAGCAGCGGGTCCTCGACCCCGTCGAACCGGCGGGTCGCCGCCAACACGGCCGCCTCGCCACGGCGGCGCACGTCGGCGCAGATCGAACCGGCCGTGTCCATCGCAGCCTCGATATCCAGTGACGCCCGCAGCAGTACGGCGCGGTAGTCAAACGCGTCGGGACCGGCGGCTCCCCGCAGGTCGATGCAACGGATCACGTGCCGCAGTCTACGAAGACGCGACCATGGCCGCAGATACTGGCCAGGTGAGGCACAGCGAGCTCTGGACGCGCATGGAGCACCATCTCGGGGCGGCGTACTCCAGGGTCTGGGCGCGCGAGCAGGTGTTGCGCGGACTCGACGGTCGTACGGTCGACCAGGCGCTGGCCGCGGGGGAGAGCCCCAAGCGGGTATGGCGTGCGGTGTGGCAGCACCTCGAGCTGCCCGCCTCCGACCGCTGAGGCAGCCCCCCAACCCCGCTGAGGCTGACGGTCTTGCGGCGACACGCCGCTATTGCGGGCCCGGACGTCAGCCTCCCGGCGGCTAGCGGCATGGCACACTGCCGCGCATGGTGGCTCCGGACATCGCGGTCATCGGCGGCTCGGGCTTCGCAACGTTCCTTCCCGGTGCCGCCGCGGTGGCGGTGGAAACCCCGTACGGCTCCCCCAGTGGGGACGTCCTGGTCGCCGAGGTCGACGGCCGCGCGGTGGCGTTCCTGCCCCGGCACGGTGAGGGGCACCGCTATCCCGCCCATCGGATCAACTACCGCGCCAACGTGTGGGCGCTTCGCTCGCTGGGCGTCCGCCGGGTCATCGCACCTTGCGCCGTCGGCAGCCTGAGTCCCGACCTTGGCCCCGGAAGCCTCGTCGTCCCGGACCAGCTGATCGACCGCACCACAAGTCGGACGCAGACCTACTTCGACGAGGGCGCCTGTCACATCGCCTTCGCGGACCCGTACTGCGAGGAGCTCCGCGGGCAGCTGCTCGACGTCACCGAGCGACTCGGGCGCCCCGTCGTCGATGGCGGCGCGATGGTGGTGATCGAGGGGCCACGGTTCTCGACGAGGGCCGAGTCTGCGTGGTACGCGGCGCAGGGTTGGTCGCTGGTCAACATGACCGGTCATCCGGAGGCGGTCCTGGCCCGGGAGCTGGCGATGTGTTACACCGCGCTGGCCCTGGTCACCGACCTCGATGCCGGCCTGGACTCGGCGGGGGCGGTCGACCAGGCAAGTGTGTTCGCGGTCTTCGCCCGCAACATCGATGCGCTGCGGGCGCTGCTCGCCACCGCGGTGGCCGACCTTCCGGCTCAGCACAGCTGCGGGTGTACGCAGGTCCATGCCGGGATGACGCTGCCGTTCCAGCTGCCATGAGGATCGTGGTCACCGGCGCCGCCGGCTTCATCGGGGCCGCGACGGCAGGCGGGCTGCGCGCGCACGGGCACGACGTCGTGGGCCTGGACGCGATGCTGGATGTTGCGCACCCGCCCGGAGCGCGAGCACCGGAGGGTGTCCAGCAGATGGACGTACGCGACGCCGACGCGCTGCGGTTGCTGCTGGCAGACGCCGATGTCGTGAGCCACCAGGCCGCCATGGTGGGGCATGGCGTCGACGCAGCCGACTTCCCCGGCTATGCGACGCACAACGACCTGGGTACGGCGGTGTTGCTAGCCGCCATGGCGGCTAGCAACGTGCAGCGCCTCGTACTCGCGTCGTCCATGGTCGTCTACGGGGAGGGGTGCTACCGCTGCGACCGGCATGGCGAGGTGGTCCCGGCGGCCCGCCGCGCCGCCGACCTGCGCTCCGGGGAGTTCGACCCACCGTGCCCGGAGTGCGACCGGGCGCTGTCGTGGTGCCTGGTGCCAGAGACGGCGGCACTTCGGCCGCGCAGCAGCTACGCCGCCTCCAAGGTGGCCCAGGAGCATTACGCGCAGGCGTGGGCCGCGCTGCAGGACGGGCGGTGCATCGCGCTGCGCTACCACAACGTGTACGGCCCGGGCATGCCGGCCGACACGCCGTACTCCGGTGTGGCGGCGATCTTTCGTTCGGCGCTGCGGCGGGCCGAGGCACCGAGGGTGTACGAGGACGGCGGGCAGACCCGTGACTTCGTGCACGTCGATGACGTGGTGGCGGCAAATGTGGCCGCCGTCGAGGATGTCGGAGACCATCACGTCGGACTGACCCCGTACAACGTCTGCTCCGGCGCACCGGTGACCGTCGGGCAGATGGCGACTGTCATCGCCCAGGCATGCTCGGGTCCTGAGCCCGTGGTGACGGGGGAGTACCGCGCGGCCGATGTCCGCCATGTCGTCGCGTCGCCGGAGGCGGCCGCGAAGGGTCTCGGCTTCCGGGCCCGGATCGGACCGGAGACAGGTCTGCGCGAGTTCGCGACCGCGCCGTTGCGGGGCGACTAGCCCGGGCCGGCGACCGACCGGTTGTCCCGATCCCACGTTCACGTGGTACGGGGTCACTTCCAATGGGTTCGAACCCATTGGAAGTGACCCTCCGCCAATGGAAGCTGGGCCTTGGACGCGCTACACGGCGCCCGCGGAGGGGTCGGCGCCGATCGCGAGCCGGAGGGCCGGAAGGCGGACCTCGAACCGGCAGCCCGAGCCCTGGTTCGCTACTCCGATCCGGCCGCTGTGGGCCTCGACCAGCCCGCGGGCGATGGCCAGCCCGAGCCCGGCCCCGGCCGGGCCGCCCGACGAGTCGTACGCCGAGTCACGGTTCGAGCTGCCCCGGTACGCGACGTCGAAGACCCTCGGCAGGTCCGCCTCGGGGATGCCGCCGCAGCTGTCGTCGACTCGCAACCAGACCTCGGATGCGTCGGTCACAGTGGAGACCACCACTTCGCCATGCTCCGGGGTGTGCCGGACGGCGTTGCCGAGCAGATTGCGTACCACGCGGACCAGTTCGGCGGCCGCCCCCTGGACGACCGCACTGGTCTCGCCACCGGCCGGCCGTTCGACCCGCACCAGCACCCCGGACGCCTCGGCTACCGGTCGTACCGATGCCACCGCCGCACGGACGACGTCGGTCACCGCGACGGGCATCAGGGGCGGGGTTACCGCGCCGGCATGGATGCGCGACATCTCGAAGAGGTCGTCGACCATCGCGGACAGCCGCAGGGACTCGGCGCGGATCTGGTGGGCGTAGTCGGCGACGTCAGCCGGGTCGGTGACCACCCGGTCCGCCAGCGCCTCGGTCATCGCGCGGATCCCCGCCAGCGGGGTGCGCAGGTCGTGGCTCACCCAGGCCACCAGCTGCCGGCGGGCTTCCTCCGCTGCACGTTCGCGGTCCCGCAGATCGCCCTCCCACACGCTGCGCCGCGCGACCGAGCGTCCCAGCACGACGGCGGTCGGAACGCACACCGCGGTGACCACCAGCCACACCAGGGCCGTGCTACGCAGCGCGCTGTTGAACATGAAGCCGGTGGTGACCACCACCCCGGCCAGCATCGCCAGCATCGGGATGAGCGTCAGGA
>JACCUZ010000190.1 GCA_013698395.1 Sporichthyaceae bacterium | reverse complement strand
GATCAGGCCCGGCTCGACGGCGCCCTCCGCCGGCGCGGAGTCGACCTCCGACCCGCCCGGCGCCGTGTTTTCGCGCGGCGGCTCCGGCGCCGCGGCGTCGCCGTCGGTGTCCACGGTGATGATCGGGGTCCCGACGTCGACGGTGCTGCCTTCGTCGACGAGGAGCTCGCGGACGACACCGGCGAACGGGGACGGCAGCTCGACCAGCGACTTGGCGGTCTCGATCTCGACGACGACCTCGTTGAGCCTGACCGTGTCGCCCGGTTTGACCTTCCACGAGACGATCTCCGCCTCGGTCAGACCTTCGCCCACGTCAGGCAGTCGGAACAGCTTCGCTTCGGACATCGGGGGCGTCGCTCCTAGTAGGCGAGGGAACGGTCGACGGCGTCGAGGAGGCGGTCGAGGTCGGGGAGGTACTCCTCCTCCAACCTGCTCGGCGGGTACGGCGTGTCGAACCCGGTCACACGCAGCACGGGTGCCTCGAGGGAGAAGAAGCACGTCTCGGTGATGCGGGCAGCCAGCTCGGAGCCCATTCCGAGGAAGCCGGGTGCCTCGTGGACGACGACGACGCGGCCGGTCTTGCGGGCCGACGCCTCCAGCGTCCCGGTGTCCAACGGGGACAGCGAGCGCAGGTCGATGACCTCGAGCTCCTTGCCCTCCTCCGCGGCCGCGGTGGCGGCCTCCATCGCGGTCTTGACCATCGGTCCGTAGGCGATGACCGTCGCGTCGGTGCCCGAGCGCAGCACACGGGCCGAGTGCAGGGGGGCGGCCTGCTCGAGGGTCAGCGACTCGTCGAGGTCGGCCTTCTCCCAGTAACGCCGCTTGGGCTCGTAGAGGATGACCGGGTCATCGCTGGCGATCGCCTGCTGGGTCATGAAGTAGGCGTCGACCGGGTTGGAGCAGGCCACGACCCGGAGGCCGGCGGTGTGGGCGAAGTAGGCCTCGTTGGACTCGCTGTGGTGCTCGACGGCGCCGATGCCACCGCCCACCGGGATCCGCACGACGACCGGCAGCGAGACCTTGCCCAGGGCACGCGCCCGCATCTTGGCCAGCTGGCTGACGATCTGGTCGAAGGCCGGGTAGACGAAGCCGTCGAACTGGATCTCGCAGACCGGCCGGTAGCCACGCAGCGCCAGGCCGATCGCCGTGCCGATGATGCCGGACTCCGCGAGCGGGGTGTCGATGACGCGGTCCTCGCCGAAGTCCTTCTGCAGGCCGTCGGTCACTCGGAAGACGCCGCCGAGCTTGCCGACGTCCTCGCCCATGACGAGGACCTTCGGGTCCGCCTCCATCGCGGCACGCAGCCCCATGGTGACGGCCTTGGCCAGGGTGACGGTCGCCATCACCGGTCCCCTGCGTCGTGCGCGTCCACGGCATCGAAGGTCTCGAGGTAGGCCGCGAACTGCTCGCGTTCCTCCTCGAGGAGCGGGTGCCGCTCGGCGTACACGTGGTCGAAGATCGACAGTGGGTCGGGGTCGGGCATCTCGAGGCAGCCCCTGCGCACGTGCGCCGCGAGCCCGTCGGCTTCGCGCTCGAGTGCGTCGAAGTAGGCCTGGTCGGCCTTGCCGGTGCGCACCAGGTACGCCTTCACCCGCTCGATCGGGTCCTTGAGCTTCCACGACTCGAGCTCGTGGGTGAGCCGGTAGCGCGTCGGGTCGTCGGAGGTCGTGTGCGCGCCCATCCGGTAGGTGTAGGCCTCGATCAGCGTCGGCCCGCTGCCCTCGCGCGCCTTCTGCAACGCCGCCCGGGTCACCGCGAGCACGGCGAGGACGTCGTTGCCGTCGACGCGTACGCCGGGGAACCCGAACCCCATGGCCCGCTGGTAGAGCGGGATGCGGGTCTGCTTCTCGATCGGCTCGGAGATGGCCCACTGGTTGTTCTGGCAGAAGAACACGACGGGCGCGTTGAAGACGCTGGCGTAGATGAACGCCTCGTTGACGTCACCCTGGCTGGTGGCGCCGTCGCCGAAGTAGGCGATGACCGCACTCTCGGCACCGTCCTTCTGCATGCCCATCGCGTAGCCCGTCGCGTGCAGGGTCTGCGCACCGATGACGATCGTGTAGAGGTGGAAGTTCTTCTCGTCGGGGTCCCAGCCGCCGTGGTTCACCCCGCGGAAGAGCCCGAGCAGGTTCAGGGGGTCGATGCCCCGGCACCAGGCGACGCCGTGCTCGCGGTACGTCGGGAAGGCGTAGTCGTCCTCCGCCATCGCCCGGCCGGAGCCGACCTGGGCGGCCTCCTGTCCCAGCAGGCTCGCCCAGATGCCCAGCTCGCCCTGGCGCTGCAGGGCGGTTGCCTCCGCGTCGACGCGGCGCACCAGCACGAGGTCGCGGTAGAGCCCGCGCAGCTCGTCGTCACTGATCTGCAGGGAGTACGTGGGGTGCTCGACGCGCTGACCCTCCGGGGTGAGCAGCTGGACCAGCTCGGGTTCGCTGCCCTGCGTGGGGATGTGGCGGGTGCCCAGCGCGCTGTCGGTCACGTGCACTCCTCGTTCGCCGCGCCGCCCAGGCGGGATCGCCGCTGGGCCGGCGTGTGCTGCGCCTCGCGAGGCGTACAGCAACGGTACCGGCGCGACCGGCCCGGCGACGACCCAACACCGACGACTGCCGTGCCCGCTGGTTAGAGTGTCAGCAGCAAAGGGGGTTGATGGTCATGTCAGCGGCTGCCGCAGCACGGCCGACCGGACCGCCGAGTCCACTGATGGTGTGGGCCGCGCTGGTCACGGTCTACCTGGTCTGGGGCTCCACCTACCTCGCCATCCGGGTGGTCGTGGAG
>JACCUZ010000167.1 GCA_013698395.1 Sporichthyaceae bacterium | reverse complement strand
GTGCGCGCGCCGCCCAGGTCCTCCTGGGTCACGTCCTCGCCGGTGACGGTCTTGATGACGTCGGGTCCGGTGATGAACATGTACGACTTCTGATCGACCATGACGGTGAAGTCGGTGATGGCGGGGGAGTAGACGGCACCGCCCGCGCACGGGCCCATGATCAGGGAGATCTGCGGCACCACACCCGAGGCCATCACGTTGCGGTAGAAGATGTCGCCGTAGAGGCCGAGGGAGACCACACCCTCCTGGATGCGGGCGCCTCCGGAGTCGTTGATGCCAACGACGGGGCAGCCGATCTTCAGCGCCAGGTCCAGGACCTTGACGATCTTCTCCCCGAAGACCTCGCCGAGGGACCCACCGAACACGGTGAAGTCCTGCGCGAAGACGCAAACCGGCCGGCCGTCAACGGTGCCCTGGCCGGTGACGACGCCGTCGCCATAGGGCCGGGAGTCTGCCAACCCGAAGGCCGTTGAGCGGTGTCGGGCGAGCTCGTCCATCTCGACGAACGAGCCCTCGTCGAGCAGCGTCTCGATCCGCTCCCGAGCGGTCATCTTGCCCTTGGCGTGCTGCTTCTCGACCGCCCGCGCGGACCCGGCGTGCGCCGCCTCGTCGTTGCGCCGGTGAAGGTCCGCGAGCTTGCCCGCGGTGGTGTGGATGTCGATGCTGTCGGGCACCTCGGTCGCCCCGGGGGCCGGGGTCGGGCTGCTCATGGGCCATAGCGTAGTGAGCCGTGCCCAGCCCTTTCACGGATCTGGACCGGCCCCCGCTCCGCGCGGCCGCGCTGCGGAAGGCCCTGCTGGGCCAGGGCGGCCTGTGGTCACGCCTGGAGGTCGTCGAGCAGACCGGTTCGACCAACGCCGACGTCGCGCGGGCCGCCGCTGAGGGGGCCCCCGAGGGGCTCATCGTGGTCGCCGAGCACCAGCACACGGGCCGTGGGCGGGCGGACCGCCGCTGGGTCGCGCCGCCACGATCTGGTCTGACCTTCTCGGTGCTGCTGCGCCCACCCGTCGGCTCCCGAGCGCAGTGGGGCTGGTTGCCGCTGCTCGGGGGCGTCGCCGTCGCCCGGTCGGTGCACCGAACGGCTGGGGTCGACGCCGCGCTCAAGTGGCCGAACGACGTCCTGGTGGGAGAGCGCAAGCTGGCCGGTGTCCTGGCCGAGGTCGCCGACGCCGACGGCGCGGTCGTACTCGGGATCGGGCTCAACGTGTCGTTGCGTGCGGACGAGCTGTCGGTCCCGACCGCGACCAGCCTGGCGCTCGTCGGCTCGACAGTCGTGGACCGTGACACGGTTCTGCGCGCGGTGCTGCGCGAGCTGGGAACGCTGTACCTCTCCTGGACGGCTGCCCACGGCGATGCGGACCGGAGCGGGTTGCTCAGGACGTACCGCGAGCTGTGCACCACCCTCGGCCGGAACGTGACTGTGCTGCTTCCCGGCGGCGTGACCGTCACGGGCCGGGCGACCGAAGTGGACCGCTCGGGTCACCTGGTCGTGGACACCGAGGTGGGGCGCACGACGCTCGCTGCCGGTGACGTCGTTCACGTGCGGTGATCGCCGCAGCGCTGGCACGATGCCCGCGTGACCGGGATCCCAGACAGGTTGCTCGGCGACGACGAGCGCGTCGTGATGGCGATGCGACCCCACTGGAAGGAGCTCACCGTCCCGGCGCTGGTCCTGCTCGTCGTCAGTCCGGCGACCACGTTCGCGGTGTTCACGATGCCTGCCGGTGACGCCCAGCGGTGGCTGCGGCTCGCGGTGGTCGCCGTTGCCGTCGTCGTGGTGCTCCGATGGGCGCTCTGGCCGTTCCTGGTCTGGATCACCACGTCGTACGTCGTGACCGACCGTCGCCTGATCACCCGGTACGGCGTGATCGCCCGGGTGGGCCGGGACATGCCGCTGTCTCGGGTCAACGACGTGACGTTCGAGCACAGCAGCCTGCTCGAACGGGTGCTTCGGTGCGGGACGCTTCTCGTGGAGTCCGCGGGCGAACGCGGACAGCTGGTGCTGCGCGACGTGCCACGGGTCGAGGAGGTCCAGCGTGACGTCTACCGCCTGGCCGAGGACGACGAGGAGCGTCGCCGGCGCGCCGACCAGCCGTGATCGATCCGCCCGACGAGATGCCGCCCGACCTGGCAAAGTCGGGAGAGATCGAGGAACGCCTCCTGGGCGGTCCTCGACGGCACACCCGCACCGAGGCGGCTGCGTTCGCCGACGTCTCCCCGGAGTACGCCCAGCGCCTGTGGCGGGCCCTGGGTTTCGCCAACGTGGGCGAGGGGGCCGCGGCCTTCACCGACGGTGACCTCATCGCGCTCGACCGGTTGATGGCGCTGGTCCGCAGCGACTTCCTCGACGAGGAGCTGGCGGTCAGTGTCACCCGCGCGCTGGGGCACAACGTCGCGCGGCTGGTCGAGTGGCAGGTCGAGGCGCTCGGCGAGCATCTCGAGCACACCCGGGCGCTGGCCCCGGCCGAGGCACTGCGCGCCGCGGTGGACCTCTCGAGCGACCACCTCGAGGAGTTCGAGGCGCTCCTCGTCTACGCGTGGCGCCGCCAGCTCGCCGCGGTGGCCGGGCGTGCGCTGGCGGAGCGGGACGCGGAGGCGGTGAGCGGGGTCCTGTCCGTGGGTTTCGCCGACCTCGTCTCGTTCACGCGGCTCTCGCAACGACTCGAGGAGCGCGAGCTGGCTGCGCTGGTGGACCGGTTCGGTCGACGCAGCGCCGACGTGATCGCCGGCGCCGGCGGCCGGCTGGTCAAGACGGTGGGTGACGAGGTGCTCTTCGTCGCCGACTCCGCCGCCCGGGCCGCCAGGATCGGCCTGGAGCTTGCCGAAACGATGGCCGAGGACCCCGTACTGCCTGATGTCCGGGTCGGCATCGCGACGGGGACGGTGCTGACCCGGATGGGTGACGTCTTCGGTCGCACCGTCAACCTCGCCAACCGGCTCACCGCGCTGGCCGCGCCGGGGACGGTCCTTGCCGACCGTGACACGACCGAGGCACTCGCCAGCGATCCGGACTTCGTGCTGGACGTGGCCCGGACCCGTGCCGTACGCGGCATGGGACTGGTGCGGCCGGGGGTCGTCCGCCGCAGGCGTTAGCCTCGGCGCTCGTGACCGAGACCGATCGAAACGTCACCGTGCGACGGCACGACGAGGCTGGCCACGTCGTCGAGCTGGTCCTCGACCGGCCGCAGGCGCACAACGCGCTGTCGACGGAGATGGCTCGGGACCTGACCGCAGCCACTGACGAGCTCACGCAGGACGGGTCGGTACGTGCCGTCGTGCTGAGCTCCTCGTCGGAGGCGTTCTGCGTCGGAGCCGACCTCAAGCAGCGCAACTCCTTCAGCTCCGCCGACCTGCTGGCGCAGCGACCGTACTTCCGCGCCGCCTTCGCCGGCGTCCGCGAACTGCCGGTCCCGGTCATCGCAGCGGTGCACGGGTTCGCCCTCGGCGGCGGCCTGGAGCTCGCCCTGTCGTGTGACCTCATCGTCTGCGACGAGACAGCGGTCCTCGGCCTGCCCGAGGTGACCGTCGGTGTCATCCCGGGAGGTGGTGGCACGCAGCTGCTCGCTCGGAGAATCGGCGCGGGCAGAGCGGCGGACCTGATCTTCACCGGGCGGCGGATAGGCGTCGACGAGGCGGAGCGGCTGGGCCTGCTCGACCGGCGGGTGCCGGCCGGGGAGGACCGGGCCGCTGCCCTCGAGCTGGCCGGGACGGTCGCCGCGAACTCCCCGGTGGGAGTGCGCAACGCCAAGCGGGCGTTGAGAGGTGGGGCCGGCGTCGACCTGGCCACCGGACTCGAGTTTGAGGACGGCGCCTGGCAGGCCACGGCGTTCTCAGCAGACCGCGTGGAAGGTGTGGCGGCATGGGCCGAGAAGCGGCGACCGGACTGGCCGGGTCGGTGACCTAGATGAGTGACCTGCCGGAGCGGCTGTCGCTGCGCGAGGTCGGCCCCCGGGACGGCCTGCAGAACGAGGAACCCGTGCCCACCGCGGGGAAGGTGGCCCTGATCGACGCCCTCTCGGCCACGGGGATCGGCCGGATCGAGGCGGTCTCCTTCGTCCATCCCCGTGCCATCCCGCAGATGGCCGACGCGGGTGAGGTCTGGGGCGCGGTGGCTCCCGCCGCCGGGGTGCGCTACTCGGCGCTCGTTCCCAACCTGCGCGGAGCCGAGCGCGCGCTCGACGCCGGTTTCGCCGAGCTCGAGGTCGTCGTGTCGGCCTCGGACACCCACAACCGCAGGAACCTCAACCGGTCGACCGAGGAGTCGCTCGACGATCTCGCCGCGGTCGTGGATCTCGCCCACGACCGCGCGGCGAGCTGCCAGGTCATCGTCTCGACGGCGTGGGGCTGCCCGTACGAGGGTGACGTCCCCGTCGAGCGGGTCCTCTCGGTGGCCGGAGCGGCGCTGCGGCACGGCGCGGACAGCCTGTCGTACGGAGACACGACCGGCATGGCCACCCCGTCGCGGGTCACCCGACTCGTCGGCGAGACCCGGTCCGCTTACCCCGACGTCGCGCTCAACCTGCACTTCCACAACACCCGGGGCACCGGCCTGGCCAACGTCCTGGCCGCCCTGCAGCTGGGGGTCGCGGACTTCGACGCCTCCGTCGGCGGGCTGGGCGGCTGCCCCTACGCCCCCGGTGCCACCGGCAACATCGCCACGGAGGAGCTCGTCCACATGGTCGAGGACATGGGCGTCACCACGGGAGTCGATCTCGAGGCCATGATCGACGTGGCCCGACAGGCCGAGCGGTTGGTCGGCCGTACGCTGCCCTCGCAGGTCCTGCGCGCCGGACCGCGGACGCGCACCGTCACCGCCACCCCGATCCGTGAGGTGTGACGTGTCCCCGCTTCCGCCCGACCACCCGCCGGTGCCCGACCTGCGCGCCGCGGTCGAGCGCGGTGGGGCCGAGAAGTACCACGCCGCCAATGCCGCCAAGGGCAAGCTGTTCGCCCGGGAACGGGTGCGGCTGCTCGTCGACGAGGGGTCCTTCGTCGAGGACGGGGCGTTCGCCAACGTCACCGCGGGTGACCTCCCCGCCGACGGGGTGGTGACCGGCACGGCAACCGTCGACGGCCGGCCGGTGGCGCTGATGGCCAACGACTCGACGGTCAAAGCCGGTTCGTGGGGGGCTCGCACCGTCGAGAAGATCATCCGGATCATCGAGACGGCGTACCGCACCGGCGTCCCCATGGTCTACCTCGTCGACTCGGCCGGCGCCCGGATCACCGACCAGGTCGACCTCTTTCCCGGGCGGCGCGGCGCGGGCAAGATCTTCTGGAACCAGGTGCGGGCGTCGGGCTCGATCCCTCAGGTGTGCGCGCTGTTCGGTCCGTCGGCCGCGGGTGGCGCGTACATCCCCGCGTTCTGCGACGTCGTCGTCATGGTCGAGGGCAACGCGTCGATGTACCTGGCGTCGGACCGCATGGTCGAGATGGTCACCGGCGAGAAGACGACGCTCGAGGACATGGGCGGCGCCCGGGTGCACTGCGCGCAGTCCGGCGTCGGCCACTTCCTCGTCTCGACCGAGCCGGAGGCGCTGGACACCGTGCGTCGCTACCTGTCCTACCTCCCCTCGAGCTGGGAGGGGCAGCCGCCGGCGGCAGAGCCGGTCGACCCTCCCGCGACCGACCTTGGCGCGCTCGTGCCGGTCAGCGACCGGCAGGCCTTCGACATGCGCCGGTACGCCAGAGGCCTGCTCGACGACGGGTCGTTCTTCGAGATCCACGCGCTCTGGGCCCGGGAGCTGGTTGTCGGCTTCGGCCGCCTCGACGGTGAGGTTGTCGGCGTGGTCGGCAACAACTCCATGTACAAGGGCGGCGTGCTCTTCATCGACTCCGCGGACAAGGGCACCCGTTTCGTGCAGCTCTGCGACGCCTTCAACGTGCCCCTGCTCTTCCTCTCCGACGTCCCAGGATTCATGGTGGGCCCCACGGTGGAGCGGGCCGGCATCATCCGCCACGGGGCGAAGATGATCTCGGCGGTCTCGGAGGCGACGGTGCCGAAGATCTGCGTCGTGGTGCGCAAGGCCTACGGCGCGGGGCTGTACGCGATGGCCGGACCAGGTTTCGAGCCCGACGCGACCCTGGCGCTCCCGACGGCGAAGATCGCGGTCATGGGCGCGGAGGCCGCGGTCAACGCCGTCTACGCCAACAAGATCGCGGCCATCGGCGACGAGGACGAGCGGGCGCGGTTCGTGGAAGACCGGCGCGCTGAGTACGAGGAGGACATCGACGTCGTCCGCCTCGCCAGCGAGCTGGTGGTCGACGACATCGTCGTGCCGGAGCAGCTGCGGGCCGAGCTGGGGCGGCGGTTCCGCGCGGCTCGGGGCAAGGACCGGCACTTCAGCCGCCGCCGCCACGGCGTCACTCCGGTCTGAGCCAGCCGCAGGAGCCGCGGGGTGAGGATCACCGCTCGCAGCTGATCGCTCGGGCGCCGGTGCGCGGGCTGCGGCAGAGGTCGCTGCCCGAGCCGCCCTTGATCAGGTCTTTGCCGAGGCCGCCGTAGAGCGCGTCGTTGCCGCGACGGCCCTTGATGACGTCGGCACCGCCGCGGCCCTTGAGCCGGTTGGCCAGGCCGTCGCCCCGCAGGGTGTCATCCGACTGCGCGGCGCCGAGGGCGTTCTGGATGGAGGCCAGCTTCACGACATACGTGCCCGCATCCGTGACCGACGTGTCGACCACCGTCCCGATGACCGTGCCCAGACGCAGGTCGACGACCATGGCGCGAAGGCCCAGAGGCTCGACGGTGTCCCGTCCGTCCCGGCCGTCGACCGAGTCAGTGCCGCCGGGCACCGTACGGAAGAGGTTGGCCCCGGCGTCGCCCAGCAGGACGTCGTCGCCGCCGCCGCCCACCGCGCCGTTGATCGTGAACAGCGTGTCGGTGCCGAAGTCGGTGGCGGTCCCGGCGGCCAGGTCGACGGTCACGGGGGTCGTGTGCGAGGTGCCGGTGCCGTTGTCGTCGTAGTCGAGCCGGTAGGACGCCAGGTCCAGCCCTCGGCCGCCGACCAGCTTGTCGTCGCCGTCGTCACCGGTGAGCACGTCGGCGCCGGCCTCGCCCTCGAGGGTGTCGTCGCCCGAGCCGCCGACGAGCAGGTCCGCACCGGCTCCGCCG
>JACCUZ010000127.1 GCA_013698395.1 Sporichthyaceae bacterium | reverse complement strand
CGGCTGCACCTGGCCGTGGACCACCCCGCCGCGCAGATGCAGACCGACCTCGCGCGGCAGGACCACCGTCCGCGAGTCAGCCGCGACCAGCAGCCCGTGCGCGAGCAACCACTCCACCGGCGTCGCTGCCGTAGCCGCGGCCACCTCCCGCGTGGCGTTCTCCAGCCGACCCGTGGGCGGTCCCCACGCGAGCACCTCGAGCGCCTCGCGCGCTGCCGGTGAGGCGTCGGCGAGCAGGCCCGCGAGCCGGCTGCTGTCACCGAGGACAACGTGCGCAGGCCCGCCCAGGTCTGCCGTCAGCTGGCCGGCCCTCCGCGGTCCATATGGCTGCAGGGCCAGCTCCACCGGTGGCCCGAGCCCGGCTGGAGAACCCACCACGTCGCGCACGGTGCGCGGGACGTAGAGCCGGTCGGCGTCATCGCTGTAGACGAGGGCCTGCTCGCGCAGGTTGGCGAGCGCGACCGCGGGGTCGGCCCCCAGCGCGGCCCGTACGGACGACTCCTCCGCCGGCTCAGGGACGACGCAGAGCACCTCGAGCACCTGCAGGGTGAACCGGTTGAGCAGGTCCAGTGCCCGCTGGACCGAGGGCCGGGTGGTCGCCCGCGCCGCGAGCGAGGTCAGGTCCGAAGGCACCGGCGAGAGCAGGTCCGGTCGCGCCCGCAGCAAGGCCGCCAGCGCCTCGTCGTCGCGGGCCCGGAGATCCTCGGCGAGGGTCTGGGGGCGGGAGGCGGACATCCGACCCACGGTACGCCCGCGCCGCCGCGGACGTCGTGCTCGTCTACCCTGCCGCTCGTGGCCAGCGACCGCCCGATCTTCGTGGTGGGCTGCCCGCGTTCGGGGACCACCATGCTGGCGCTGATGATCCACGCGCACCCGCGCCTGGCGATGCCGCCGGAGACGCGGTTCCTGATCCAGACCTGGCGCAAGCGGGCGACCTTCGGCGACCTCAGCACCCCGGCGCAGCGCGCAGCGCTCGCGCGCTCCTGCGTACGCCCCGCCTCCCGGATCCGCGACCTCGGTCTGGACCGGAAGGCGACCAAACGCAAGATCCTGGCCGCCCCTCCGACGATCGGCTCCGCCATCGGTGTCGTCTTCAAGGAGTACGCCGACCTGCACGGCAAGGCACGCTGGGGCGACAAGCGGCCGGCCTACTACCAGGAGGTCGACGTCCTGCTCCGGCTGTTCCCGGACGCCCAGATCGTGCACATCGTCCGGGACGGCCGGTCCACCGTCGCGTCGCTGAAGCGGATGCCGTGGTGGCCGGTGGACAGCATCGGTTCGATGGCCGCCTGGGCGCAGGCGGAGTACTGCGCACGGCGCGACCAGCGGCGCCTGCCGGCCGACACCTTCCATCTGATCCGTTACGAGTCCCTGGTCGCGGAACCGCGCACCGTTCTGGGCGCGCTGTGCACGTTCCTCGACGAGGACTTCGACGAGGCGATGCTCGAGCCGCACCGAGTCTCCGACGTGGTGCCCGAGCGCAAGCACTGGCACGAGAACCTGCGCTCGGAGGTGAGCACCGGGCGCGTCGAGTCGTGGCGCGAGGGTCTGGAGCCGTGGGAGCTCGGACTGATGGAGACGGTGCTGCGCCGCCCATTGGCCCGCCGCGGCTACCCGCTGTCCGGTGCAGGGACCCGCCCCTCACCCCGGCTCGTCGTCGCCTTCGCCTGGGAGTACGCGAAGCGCCAAGCGGTGATGCACAAGCGCTGGGCGCAGGAACGTCGTGACGCGGCAAGATGGGCGTACCCGGTGCAGCAGTTAGCCCACGGTGGCGGTGGGTAAGCCGGTCGACATGTCCACCACCGGCGTCGTCGTTCTCGTGGTCGTTCTTGTGCTGGCCGCGGTCGCTGCGGCTGTGCTGGTGATGAGACGGCAGCGGGAGCGCGACGCCCTCCGCGAGCGGTTCGGCCCGGAGTACGACCGTGCGGTCGACGAGCACGGCGACCGGCGCACGGCAGAGAAGAAGCTGGCCGACGTCGCCGAGCAGCACGACAAGCTCACGGTGCGAGAGCTGGCGCCCGCCGAGCGGGACCGGTACACCGGGCTGTGGTTGGAGGTGCAGGCCGCTTTCGTCGACGATCCGGTCGCGGCGACCCGCGACGCCGACCGGCTGGTCGAGGCCGTCATGCGCGACCGTGGCTACCCGGTCGAGGACTTCGAGACCCAGGCCCACATGATCGCGGTCGACCACCCGGATGTGGTGAGCCACTACCGGGCCGCGCACGCCGTGGGCCTGCGCAGCGACGAGGCGTCCACCGAGGAGCTACGCCAGGCGTTCGTGCACTACCGGGAGCTGTTCGAGGAGATGCTCAGCGAGCCGCGCGAGGATCCCACCTACCCTTGAGGGATGCCTCACCTCGTCGTCGGGTTCGACCTCGACATGACGCTCATCGACACCCGGCCGGGTATCGCCGCGGTGTGGGAGGCGCTCTCGGCCGAGACGGGCGTGTACGTCGACAGCGCGGCGGCGGTCGCCCGCCTGGGGCCGCCGCTCGAGCACGAGCTGGCCGTCTGGTTCCCCGAGGACCAGCATGCTGCTGCCGCTGACCGGTTCCGCGCTCTGTACCCGGACCTGGCCGTCCTGCCGACGTTGATGCTGCCGGGGGCCCGCGAGGCGGTCGACGCGGTGCATCGCCACGGCGGCCGGGTGGTCGTGGTCACGGGCAAGTACGAGCCCAACGCCCGGCTGCACCTGGACCACCTCGACATCCCCGTCGATGTCCTGGTCGGGTGGCGCTGGGGACCGCAGAAGGGCGAGACGCTGCGCGAGCACGGCGCGACGGTCTACGTCGGTGACCACCTCGGCGACATCCAGGGAGCCCGGGTCGCGGGGGCGCTCAGCGTCGCGGTCCCCACTGGCCCCATCTCAGCTGACGACCTTCAGGCCGCGGGTGCGGACGTGGTGCTCGAGGACCTCTACGCGTTCCCGGCTTGGCTGGACGAGCATGTCCTCGACCTCCGGCTCACCGACCTGGAAGCGCGCCTCCGCGGCCTCGGGTCAGTGCTCGTGGCCTTCTCGGGGGGAGCGGACTCCGCGTTCTTGTTGGCCGCGGCGGTCCGCGCGCTGGGTCCGGACAACGTCGCGGCCGCGACCGCCGTCAGCAGCAGCCTGCCGGCCGTCGAGCTCGACGACGCCACCCGGTTCACCGCGCGGCTCGGCGTCCGACACCTGCTCCCGAGGACAGCGGAGATGGACCGCGACGGATACCGCGCCAACGCCGGTGACCGCTGCTACTTCTGCAAGGCCGAGCTCCTCGACGTCCTCTCCCCGGTCGCCCGCGAACAGGGACTGGCCCACGTGGCCACCGGCTCCAACGCCGACGACGCGCTGGCCGGCTTCCGACCGGGGATCCGGGCGGCTGCCGAGCGCTCCGCGGTCACGCCGCTGCTCGATGTGGGCATTACGAAGTCCCAGGTGCGCACCGCCAGCCGGCGATGGGAGCTCCCGACCTGGGACAAGCCGGCGGCCGCCTGCCTGTCCAGCCGGGTCGCCTTCGGCGTCGAGATCACCCCGGCCCGGCTGGCCCGGGTGGAGCGGGCCGAGAGCGGGGTCCGGGCTGCCCTGGCCGCCGCCGGCATCGTGGTGCGCGACCTGCGCGTGCGCGACCTCGGTGACACGGCGCGACTGGAGGTTGACCCGGCTCAGGTCGACGTGGTGGCCGCGGCACCCGTCGTGGTGGCCGCCGTGCGAGAGGCAGGGTTCTCCGCGGTCGAGGTGGACCCGCGCGGCTTCCGCTCCGGGGCGATGAACGAGCTGCTGCCCGACGCAGGCCGTTATCGCTGAGCGGTGGCCCGGTCCCGCGGCTATCCTTGACGGCTTCCACCCCTCCACCGGCTAGAGGTCTCCCGTGCCCATCGGCAAGGTCAAGTGGTACGACACCGACAAGGGCTTCGGCTTCTTGTCCCGTGACGACGGTGGCGACGTGTTCGTGCACTCCTCCGCGCTACCCGCGGGGGTGCCGGCGCTCAAGCCGGGCAGCCGCGTGGAGTTCGGCATCGTCGACGGTCGCCGTGGCGAGCAGGCCCTGTCCGTGACGCTGCTCGACCCGCTGCCGTCCATGGTGAGCGGCAGCCGCAAACCGGCCGAGGACATGTCCATCATTCTCGAGGACCTGATCAAGCTCCTGGACGGCGTCGGCAACGGCCTTCGTCGGGGCCGCTACCCGGACAAGCAGGTGGCGCAGAAGACCGCGGCGGTGCTGCGCGCGGTGGCCGACGACCTCGACGCCTGAGCCGAATCCCCGAGCCGAAACTACGATGACCCGGTGAGAGCCCGGGTACGCGTTCCGCTCGTCGCGCTGCTCCTGCTCGCCGGATGCAGCGACGACGAGGCGGCCGGCGTGCGCGTGGCCGCAGCCGGGCGGGCCACGGTGTCCGAGGTCGTGGAAGCACCGGCGACCGTGACGGCGCGCGCCACAGCGACGGTGACCGCGGCGGCGGACGGCACCATCGTTGCCCTTCGGGTCAAGGACGGCGATCGGGTACGGCGGGGCCAGGTCCTGCTGCGGATCGAGTCCCCGTCGGCCCGGCGGGCCCTGCGTCAGGCGCGGCAGGCCGACGCCCAGGCCGCCTCGGCGGGGGCGGGCGCCGGAGTGCCGGTCACCGGCACCGGTGCAGCAC
>JACCUZ010000115.1 GCA_013698395.1 Sporichthyaceae bacterium | reverse complement strand
GGTGTGATAATCTCGGTAGGAATGTGGCTGGTGACCTGAGCGTCGCGGGCAAGAGTGCCTCGACACACAGGGTTGCCGCGATCGTGGATAGCTGACCGGAGACGAGCCAACCGCTGTTCGTCGACCCCTGCGCCAGTCGCCCGTTGATGTGGATCAACGAGCTACAAAGGTAAGGGTTGGCCTGCCCATCACGAGGACAGTGAGGGAGGTTCCGTCCCCCTCGAAGGCCCACACCTCTTGTCGCCTGGTGAGCGCCACCGGGGTTGGTCGGCTGGAAGCTGGGTCGTCGGCGAGCGCCCGGACGTCGTGTGCGGATGCGCCCTATCACCGGACGACCGCTCGGCGGCCAGATCTGCTTTCCACTTCTGTGCGCTCGCCCGCAAGGACTGAATTGCGGCGTCATCCATGCCCAGCTCGGCGAAGGCAGTATCGGGATGCTGAGTCGCGGCACCCAGCGCGTCGGCGAAGACGCGCGTGCTGAAGCCCTGGTCCTTCTCCGCGGCCAAGGCGAGGAGCTCCGCGCGGCTGTAGCGGCGTAGGAGAGCAGTCACGTCGACGAGATCGCGAGCCGCGGCACGGCCGAACAAAGCGAGCACCTTGTCGGCGGCCACCTCGTCTGGATGCAGCACGCGGCCGACCGCGAGTTGAACCGGTTCGCGGATCCGGGCGTCCTGCGCGATCTCCACGGTCACCGCACGCCCATCAGGCACGGTGACGATCATCCTCACGAACGTCGTCTCTCTGCGGGCCACTTCCGCCGTGTCGCCTCTGCGCAGTACGGCGGCGGAGAAAGCCTCGGCCAGCTGCTGCACGTCCTCGGAACGAGGACTGAAGAGGTCGATGTCGCGGGTCGGCCGATCGACGAAGTTGTGCGCGAGCATCGCGCCTCCGCCGGCCAGAGCAGCCTGGCCGGCTTCGGGGAGCGACAACGCCAGACGCGCCAACTGCTCCTGGAGCGGATCCAGGCTCACCGCGATGGCGCGGCGAGGCCCAGGTGTGGCGCCCAGGCTGCTCGGACGTGGTCGGGAAGCCACAAGCGGGGCCAGAGTCGCTGCAGCTCGTGACGGTCGATGTAGCGGCAGACGTCGTCCTCGGTGCCGTCGGTGAGGACGATCTGGTATAGCTCGATGCGTTCGCGCTCGTCGGCGAGGTCGAAGACGCGGTCCGGGCCAAGGCCGGACGAGTACACCGACAGGGGGAGCCTCAACTGACCGGCCAGGGGGCCACGGAGGCACGCGAGGTCGGCCGGGACCGAAACCGGCCGACGCCATCCACCGCGACGCGGTCCCAGCCTGGGGGTCTCCACGGTTGCCTCCTTGTCTCAGGATGGCACAGCCACAGCTGAAGGTCGGCCGGTGTGTTCGTGATGATCAACTGGTCACCAACTGGTCACGGAACCGCAGCGCAAGGCCATCCGTGACCAGTCCGAACCGACACGGCATGGGTCGCCATTGCGGCTCTGACCTGGGGGAACGTCACTCCTCGGCATCCTCCGGCATGGCCGAATCGAGACTCTTAATCCGCGGGTTGGGGGTTCAAGTTCCTCGCGGCGCACCACCCCTGACCTGGGCGTCTCCTCGTCTGGGGAGGTGCCCAGAATCGTCTGTGGTGCCAGCGTGGTGGCCACTGTCCGTCTGACGGCTCGTTCCAAACACCATCGGGTTGCTCAACAGACGCTCGGAACGCCCACCTGATGATCACGAGGAGAGAGGGACACAGACCCTTGAATGGACCGCCAGCAAGCGCGCGGGAGCGTGGTCGGGCGGAGACCGACGACAGGGTTGGCCCTGGCGGCGGTCAGGCGGCAGGGTCGATGACCACGGTGTGACCAAGGCGTTCGAGCTGCGCAACGAGCCGGCGGGCGTGGGCTTCGTCGTTGCGTCTGGCCAGCCAGTTCGGCCCGAGATCCTGGTAGGGCTGGTCGCGTAGCAGCATGTAGAGGCCGAGACCAGGATCGAGTGCGCGACGACTATCTTGTTGCCAGGTGCGCCGCGGTGGGGAACCGGGACATGTCGGCACCGGTCTCGGCCTTGAGCACCTGCGCCACTCGCTGCCCGACCCCGGGGATGGTCTGCAGTAGCTCGATCTGGTGCGCCCAAGGTTGGGAGGAGGCCACGATCACCTCGACGAGCTCGGGCCCTGTCATCCCACTACGAAGGTGATCTCCAAGCCCCCCTCGGGCAGGTTGCGGGCCGCGACGCTGCCGCCGTGGGAGGCCGCGACGGCGGCGACGATCGAGAGCCCGAGTCCCGCGCCGCCGGGCTTGGACTTCGATCGGGTGAAGCGGTCGAAGAGCGTCCCCAACAGCCCCGGCTCGACGCCGGTGCCGGTGTCGCGCACGACGAAGGCACCGCCCGGCGAGCGCTGCTCGACCTCGATCTCAATCCGCCCGCCCTCCGGGGTATGCCGCAAGGCGTTGTCGACCAGGTTGGCCAGCGCCCGCTCGATCGCTGGCGGGTCACCGGTCATCTGCGCGGCGCCGCTGGACACAAGGGTGACCTTGTTCGCCGCCGCCACGGTCGCGAAGCGCCTGACCGTGGTCGCCGCGATCTCGCCCATGTCCACCACCTGCGGCCGGTCGAGGACCGCCCCGTCGTCGGCGCGGGCCAGCAGGATCAGGT
>JACCUZ010000053.1 GCA_013698395.1 Sporichthyaceae bacterium | reverse complement strand
GCCTCTGGCGAGCATGGAGACGAATTCATCGATGCGACGGGCTCGGGTCTCGGGACGCTTGGCGCCTTCGATCCGAAACACGACTGCGTATCGGTTCTGGCTGGTGAGGATGTCAAACCCGGCCGGGTTTGACCTGCTGCACTGGCAGTTCAACCATGCGCTGGTGAGCTCCGGCCTGGCGGCGGCGGCGATCGCCGTCGACGCGGCCGCGCCGGGGGTAGCCGCGCTCGGCGTGCCGTCCGACGCCACGAGGCTGACCGCGTCGCTCTACCTCCTGCACATGGTCATCCGGCGCGCGAAGCTTGCGGCTGGAGGCGGGGGGTGGAACGACCGGTGGTACCCGGCGGTGCTCCCGCTCGCGCGCTCTCGCAGCCGCCACGATTACGCGTCGGCGTGATCCGGCCAGCCGCGCCGCCCGCTCCGCCGGCGCTCAGGCGGCCGCGGCTGCCAGCGACGCGTACAGGAACTCCAACCGCTTGAGATCGACCGCCGGTGAGTAGCGCTTCTCGTAGGACTCCCTCGCGATCGCTCGCCGCCCGCGCCACCACTGTGGGTTGGCGACCACCTGAGTAAACACCGCCGCGAGCGCGTCGGCGTCGCCGACGGCGAAGGCCACACCGGCACCGTCCTCCAAGACCGGGGCGGCAATGTTATCCAGGTCGGAGATGACGACCGGCGTGCCGACGGCGAGACTGCGCAGGGTCACCAGCGGTCCGCCGCCCTCGTACCATTCGGAGGGCACCACCACCACCTCGGCGCCGCCCATCAATGTGAAGACCTCGTCCTCGTCGAGCCATCCCAGCGCCTTGATCGACGGATCCGCCCTGCCCCGCTGCTCGACGAGGCCCCGCAGCGGGCCGTCACCGGCTATCCGCAACTCGACGTCGCCGGTGTCGGCGCGCGCCCAGGCGTCGAGCATGGTCTGGACACCCTTGATGTCCAGCAGCCGACCGGCGAACATCAGGTAACGCTGACCCGCAGCGGGGCCGGCCCGCACACCGGCGTCGGGTACCGAGTTGTGCTTCACGATGACCTTCTCCTGCGGAAGGCCGTCACGGATGAGCAGCTCGCGCGCGAAGTCGGTCAGGGCGAGGAACCGGTCCACGCACCCGTCGAACGTGCCAATGCCTCGGTGCAGCGCCAGGCTCAGGGTCAGCGCCGCGCTGGCCGCGTAGCTGTCGTGGTAGCACTTGTGCCTTACCCCGGGCAGCTTCAGCCGCTTGCCGATGCAGTCCTCGCACACGCCGCCGTCGCGGTGGCAGGTCGCGGCGATGCACGAGTACCGATAGCTGTGGATGGTGGCGGCCGTTGGTACGCCGAGCTTCTTCGCCGTCCGGAAGACCGCCGGCGACAGCAGGGGGAACGGGGTGTGCACATGCACGACATCGGGCCGGAAGGCCCGGATCTCCGCCTCGACGTCGCGACAGGCCTCGAGGTTCCACACCGCCTTGAGACCGGCCCGCACCGGGCCGAGGTTCAGCTCGTCGGCCGCCGGCAGGGTGTAGGTGCGCACCGTGTGACCACCCGCCCCGAGGAGTCCGGCCTCGTGCGCGAGCACCTCCATCGCCCCGCCCAGGCTCTGGTGGTGGTTGTGCAGTTGCAGGATCCGCATCCCGTCCTCATCCCCGTTGGGGCCGACCGCCACGTGCGGGCGACGCCGGACCAGTATGGGGCAGCAGCCTGGCGGCTACGGCAAGGGCATCAGGCCGATCCCTCGGTGCTGCTCGCCGTTGATCTTTTCGCTGTCCGACCCGATCCACAGCCCGGCGGTGGTCGCCAGGAAAGCCTTGCCGCCGAGCTGAGCCGGCTTGCGCGGGTTCCACGGCAGCGCCTGGCCGGACTGCGGATCGATGGCGCCCACGCCCTTGCGCGAATCACAAGTTGCGAGGTCGCTCGCGGGGCAGGTGCTGGCGGACCCGTTGGTGTTGTCCAGCCACTGGAAGTGACCCTGCGCGTAGACCGCCGCTCCGGTGGCCGCCACCGCCCACACGCTGTCTCCGCCAGTGTAGTTGATCCAGGCCGCCTTGCTGTCCGTGGCCACGTCGAAGCGCGCGGCCGCGTCGCAGACCCGCACGTTCTTGAAGCCTTTCGGTGCGACCTGGCCGGTCGCGGCGACCACGAAGTAGCTGCCGTCCGGGGAGTAGTCGATACCCTGCAGATAGGCGATCCGGCGCGGGTGCTCGGACGCGCATTTTTCGGCGAACGGCTGGTAGTACCAGTCGGTCACGGTGGCGGCGGTCGGGGTGAGGTCGGCCATGAAGAAGCGGGTGCGAGGCAGGCCGTCGACGGTCTTGAAGTTGCCGGTGGCGACCAGCTGGGTCCCGGCCGGGTTGATGGCGAAGTCGTAGACCGCGACCCCGCCCCACGCGAGCGGGATCGCCTCGGTGATGGGCAGGGTGAGGGTGAAGGTGTTCTTGCCGGTGGTCGGGTTCAGGGCCATCAGCTTGGTCCCGGCGCTGCCACCGACGATCAGGCGGTTGCCGAGCAGCTCGATCTCGTTGACGCGACCGCCCTTGAACGGCGCCTGGAAGCCGGTGTCAACCGCTCCCGTCAGCGGGTCCAGCTTGGCCAGCCCCGGCCGGGAGACCCCATTGACCGTGGTGAAGTCCCCGCCGACGTACACCGCGGTCGCGGTCGCCTCGACCGCCCAGACGTTGCCGTTCACGTTGGGGGCGAACGTCCCGCTCATGTCTCCGTTGTCGGCGTTGAAGGCCATCATGTTCTGCCTGGGGTACGTGCGCGTGCCGTCGGCGGACACGGCTCCGTCGAAAAGGCCGCCGGCGTACAGGGTGTTCCCGAGGCGCGGCGGAGCCATCGCGTCGACGTGCGGCTTCGGACCGGAGCCGCCGTACGTGAGCCGCGGTGTGTAGTTGACCGGGTTGTCGCTCACCACCTCGCCCTGGAGGATGGATGCCGACGACAGCGCGGGCACGAGTGACACTGCGGACGCGGCGAGCGTGACGACGGCAAGGCGGACGGACAAACGCATAATGAGTTCCCCTGTAAGGCAGTCCATGAGCACGGGAGGCCAGGCGCCATCATACGACAAATGGGCGCAATCCGTGAAATATCGCAAACCGGAAGCGTCGGACTACGTAGTGTTACACCATTGCTTGCCATCGGCGCCGTCAACCCCATCAGCAACCGGCCCGTCAACCGGTCCTCGTGTGTGTGTGCTTCGCGGGCTATCATGAATCCGCCGGGGCTCCCGGGCCAGACATGTCCGCGACCTCGCAGGGGTGAGCTTGCCGTCGTGCTCCCGTCGTGACTTCCTCGCTCTCAGCCTGCTCTCGCTAGCAACCGGGTGCACCGGCGCTCCCGACGGGTCGCGGTCCCAACCGACGTTTGCCCGGCGAGGTCTGCACGGTGTCCGTCGCGCCGACGACGTGGTGCAGGCCTACGCGATCAACACGAAGAGCTACTACGCCTCGAGCGTGTACCGCTACACCGATGGCCTCGTCGACCTGCTCGACGAGTTGGGCGTTCGCACCGTCCGCGAGCGGGCCGTCACCGGCACGTCGGCGGGTGCCCACCTCCAGCGCTC
>JACCUZ010000236.1 GCA_013698395.1 Sporichthyaceae bacterium | reverse complement strand
GCTTGGGCGCGTGCGAGACGCCCTCGGCCGGCTGGGGACGCGGCTCGAGGTCGCCGCGTTCCAGAGCGTCCAGCGTGGCCACGAGGAGCCCGGCACCGGTCGCGGCAAGCCGGCCCAGCAGGTCACCGCTCGTGTCGCGCGGCCGGACCGCCTCGGTCATCATGGCGAGCACGGCGCCCGTGTCCAACCCCTCGTCGAGCCCGAAGACGGTCGCTCCGGTCATCTCGTCGCCGTACAGCAGCGCGTGCTGCACAGGAGCGGCGCCGCGCCAGGCCGGCAGGAGCGAGAAGTGCAGGTTCACCCAGCCGTGCGCGGGCACGGCGAGGGCGTCGGGCGGGACCAGCGCGCCGTAGGCCACGACCGGGCAGCAGTCCGGCGCGATCGCCCGGAGGCGGTCCAGTACTTCAGGCAGTCGGCGCGGCGTGAGCGTCTCCAGCCCGGCCGCGGCGGCCCGTTGCGCCACCGGCGAGGGAGCGGTACGCCGCCCGCGGCCGGTCGGGGCATCCGGCCGGGTGATCACGGCGGCGACCTCGTGATCGGAGGCCAGCAGCGCGTCCAACGAGGGGACAGCCGCCTCCGGGGTGCCGGCGAAGACCAGGCGCATCAGGGTCGGCGCGTCAGAGCGCGCGCCCGTGCATCGCGTGAGGGGACAGCTTCACCGGCGGCGCGGTCTCCCCCGCCCAGTCCGCCTCCCGGATCGCCTTGAGGGCCAGCTTGCGCTGCGTACGGTCGAGGCGGTCGATGAACAGGATGCCGTCGAGGTGGTCGGTCTCGTGCTGCACGCAGCGGGCCAGCAGCTCGGTGCCCTCGATCGTGACCGGCTCGCCGTACATGTCCTGTCCCTTGGCGACCACGCTCCAGGCCCGGGTCGTCGGGAACGCGAGCCCGGGAAAGGAGAGGCAGCCCTCGTCGTCCTCGTGCTCCTCCTCGGACAGGTCGAGGACCGGGTTGACGAGGTGGCCCAGCGTGTCGTCGACGTGGTAGCTGAACACGCGGAGCCCGACCCCGATCTGGGGGGCGGCCAGGCCGACGCCAGGGGCGTCGAGCATCGTCTCCTGCAGGTCCTTGACCAGGGTTCGCAGCTCCCGGTCGAAGTCCACAACCGGTTCGGCCGGGGTACGCAGCAGCGGGTCGCCGAAGAGCCGGATGGGCTGGACGGGCACGACGCGCTCCTCGGGCCGACGGTGACGGTTCGGTGTCCAGTCTACGAAGATCCGGGGCGACCCCTTCCCGTCGAGGGCCGGATGCGGTCGGATGGGTACGGGTTCCGCACCGGTTCGGCACGCCTGGAGGTCTGGCATGACGCGCACCCGACGTACCTCGACAGCCGCGACGTTGCTCGCCCTGGGAGCGGTGCTGGTCGCCCTCCTGGGTGCCTCCCCCAGCGCTGCCGCTCCCTCACCGCCCGGGAACACGGTGCGCTTCGCGACCTTCAACGCCTCCCTGAACCGGACGGCAGCGGGGCAGCTGGTCACCGATCTGTCCACGACCGGCAACGCGCAGGCCACCGCGGTCGCCGAGATCATCCAGCGGGTCCGTCCCGACGTACTGCTGATCAACGAGTTCGACTTCGACCTCGCAGGTACCGCACTCCGGCTCTTCCAGGACAACTACCTGTCGGTCCCGCACAACGGCGCTGCCGCGCTCAGCTACCCGTACCGGTTCAGCGCACCCTCCAACACCGGCATCGCCTCGGGGTTCGACCTGAACAACAACGGGGTGGCCGTCACGACGCTCGGCACGCGGGGTTACGGCGACGACGCGCTGGGATTCGGCGCGTACCCGGGGCAGTTCGGGATGGCCGTGTACTCCCGCTATCCGATCGACACCGAGGATGTACGCACCTTCCAGCACTTCCTGTGGAAGGACATGCCCGGCGCGCTTCTGCCTGACGACCCGACGACCAGCGCCCCGCGCGACTGGTACACCCCTGCCGAGTTGGCGGTTCTGCCGCTGTCGTCGAAGAGCCACTGGGACCTGCCACTGAGCATCGGCAAGCGCACCGTTCACTTCCTGGTCAGCCACCCCACCCCGCCCGTGTTCGACGGCGCCGAGGACCGCAACGGCCGACGCAACTTTGACGAGATCCGGCTGTGGGCCGACTACATCACCCCGGGGGCCGCCGGCTACCTCTACGACGACGAGGGAGTACGCGGCGGCCTCGCCCCGGACGCGTCCTTCGTGATCGCCGGCGACCAGAACTCCGACCCTCTTGACGGCGACAGCATCCCAGGCTCCATCCAGCAGCTGCTGGACGACCCGGCCGTCAACACGAGCGTCACCCCGCAGAGTGCGGGCGGCGTCGAGGCCGCTGCGCTCCAGGATGCCCTCAACCTCACCCACCGCTCGCCTCCTGCCGAGGACACCGCGGACTTCTGCGACATCCCGGTGTTCCCGCCGTGCAGCGGGCCTGGCAACCTGCGCGCGGACTACGTGCTGCCCAGCGCCGACCTGCGGATCCGCAACGCCGGGATCTTCTGGCCGACGAGCGAAGACCCGCTGTACCGCCTGACCGGACCCGGGTTCCCGGTCCCGAGCAGCGACCACCGGGCGGTGTGGGTGGACGTCAAGGTCCCCGGGGCGTCCTCACCGCCGCGCTGAGGGAGGCACTTTTCTGATGACCAGCTCCGACGCCAATGTCGACGGTGACCTCGACATCGACATCGCCGATCCTCGTCTCGAGCAGTACGCCGCGGAGCACACCACGCCCGAGCCACCGTGGTTCGCCGCCCTGGCGGAGGAGACCCGGGCTGCCACCCGCGCCCCGTCGATGATGGTCGGGACGCTCGAGGGCCGGTTCCTGGCCGCGATCGTCGCCATGCTCTGCCCCCGCAATGTGCTCGAGATCGGCACGTTCACCGGCTACAGCGCGCTGTCGATGGCGGAGGCGCTTCCCCCTGACGGTCGCATCGTGACCTGCGACATCAGCGAGGAGCACGTCGCCATCGCCCGGCGCCACATCGGGTCGAGCCCGTTCGCCGACCGGATCGAGATCCGGGTCGGTCCGGCCATCGAGACGATCGCCACGCTACCGGGTCCCTTCGACCTGGTCTTCATCGACGCCGACAAGGGCGGCTACCTGGCGTACTACGAGGCGACGCTGCCCAAGCTCGCCCCGGAGGGTCTGATCGTGGTCGACAACGTCCTCTGGAGCGGACGTTTGCTGGCGCCGCCGGAGTCCGATGACGCCGACACCCGGGCCATCCGGGACTTCAACGACCGTCTGGTCGCCGACTCCCGCGTGGACGTCGTGATGCTCACGGTTCGCGACGGGGTGAGCCTGGTCCGGCACCGTCGAGCAGCCCCTGCCGGGTGAGCTCCCGGCGGAGGGCCGGCGGATCGGTGAAGAGCAGCGCCTGCATGCCGGCCGTGGCGGCCGCGTCGACGTTGACCGGCCGGTCGTCCACGAACAGAGTCGCTGCGGGGTCAAGGCGGTAACGCCGGAGAACCAGCTCGAAGATCGCCGGGTCGGGCTTCGCGACGCGTTCCTCCCCTGAGACGACGACCCCGTCGAACAGGTCGAGGAAGTCCATCTCCCCGCGGGCCGCCGCGAAGGTCTCCGCGGACCAGTTGGTCAGCGCGATCAGCCGGATGTCGGCTCCGTGGAGCTCCTGGAGCACGTCGACCGAGTCGACAATCGGGCCGGCGAGAGTCTCGGTGAACCGGGCCGGGTAGGCCGCGATGAGCTCGCGGCGGTGGGGGTGCTGCCGGGCCAGCCGCTCGACCGCGTCGGCCCACGTCCCCTCGCCCGCGTCCATGGTGTGGTTCCACGCCTCGAAGCCGATCTCATCGAGGAACGCCTCGACGTCCTCGTCGCTGGGCAGCAGCTCGCGGTAGAGGTGGCGGGGGTCCCACTCGACCAGGACACCGCCCAGGTCGAACACCACGCACGTCGGCGTCATCCGACCTCCGTGGGATCCACCTGCACCCGGACCGGGCCGGCCTCCTTGTGCGCGCTGCGTACGCCGCCCGCCGCGCGTACGGCGGCCACCAGCGCGCGGGTCCTGGACCTGGGGCAGCGCAGCAGCAGCCGCTCCTGTCCGTCGGTCAACGTGACCGGGCCGAGAGCGTCTGTGCCCGGCGGCAGGTCGGCCGCCGCGAGGAAAGCGGTCAAGGACGCCGGCTCGGCGGAGAGGGACACGACCCCGGCGGCGGGCGGGAGGTGCAGCACCTCGCGCTCGGTCAGCTCGCGGTCGGCGAAGCCGGCTGGGTCCCATCGCACCAGCGCCTGCACCACCGGATGGGCCGGGTCGGCGAGTACGACGACCTGGCCCCCCTCGGCGGCGGGCCGCACCAGGGCGGCCG
>JACCUZ010000033.1 GCA_013698395.1 Sporichthyaceae bacterium | reverse complement strand
TCCCGCCGCTGCGGTCACGGCGTGCGAAGGCGGTCACGGTCGTGGGCGGCGCCGATGTTGAGTGCGGGCTGCTGGTCACTGTCGTCCTCCGGGCGGCGGAAAGCCGGTCACCCTCCGTGATCGTCGGAAGTGGGCGAAGGCTTGACGCCATGTCACCCGGACGGTCGCAGGCCATTCGGCCAACTAGGCTCTGTTCGTGGGCAGGAGGTCGGACGCGAGGAGGGCGTTCGACGTGACGGACGAGTCGCCGCTCTCCCGCACGCGCCGGGCGCGACGCATCGGCAGGGTCCTCGCGGAGACCTATCCCGACGCACACTGCGAGCTGAACTTCAGCACACCGCTGGACCTGTTGGTGGCCACGATCCTGTCCGCGCAGACCACGGACGTGCGGGTCAACATGGTCACCCCGGTCCTCTTCCAGCGCTTCCGCACCGCAGCCGACTACGCAGCAGCCGACCGCGCCGAGCTCGAGGCGATGATCAAGTCGACCGGGTTCTTCCGCGCCAAGAGCAGCTCCCTCATCACCCTGGGACAGGCGCTGCTCGAGCGCTACGAGGGTGAGGTCCCTCCCCGGCTGGCGGATCTTGTCACGCTCCCCGGTGTGGGCCGCAAGACCGCGAACGTCGTGCTGGGCAACGCGTTCGGCATCCCCGGCATCTCGGTCGACACCCACTTCGGGCGTCTCGCCCGCCGCTTCGCCTGGACCGCGGAAGCCGATCCGGTCAAGGTCGAGGCCAAGGTGGGCGCCCTGTTCCCCAAGAGGGACTGGACGATCCTCAGTCACCGGGTCATCTGGCACGGCCGCCGGGTCTGTCACGCGCGACGGCCGGCGTGTGGGGCCTGCCCGGTCGCCGCGCTGTGCCCGTCCTACGGTGAGGGTGAGGTCGACGCCGGCAGGGCGGCGACGCTGGTGAGGTCCTCGTCCCAGGTCGCGGCCTCGTGACCAGCAGGCTCTCCGCAGGCATCCTCGCGGTCGCTGTGCTGCTGACCGGTTGCCAGGGCGAGGCGTCGCGGGAAACCGAGCCCCATGCCCAGCGCCCGCCAACGGTCGGCCCCTGTCCGGAGCTGTCACGTGTGCCACCCGTGGCGGGGGGGCTGCCCGACTTCACCTTGCCCTGCCTGGGTGAGGGCCCCGACGTACGACTTTCGGACCTGCGCGAGCTGCCCACCGTGATCAACGTCTGGGCGGCCTGGTGCACCACCTGCGACCGTGAGATGCCGCGGTTCGCCGAGGCTGCGGCGAAGTACGGGGAGCGGGTGCGGTTCCTCGGCATCCACTACAAGGCGGCCCGCGGCGCGGGCCTGGCGTCCCAGAGTGACTTCGGCGTCCCGTTCCCGTCGGTGCACGACGAGGACGGTGACCGCATCGTGCGCGCGCTCGGCGCCTACGCACCACCGCAGACGTTCTTCGTCGACGCGGACGGCAAGGTCGTCGGTCGGAAGATCGGGGAGATCACGTCGCAACGAGCGATGACCGAGCTGGTCGAGCGCTACCTCGGCGTGGGTTCATGACGGACCTGCCCGGCTGGTTGCGTCCGCTCGCACTGGCGGCGGTGGACGTACGCCCCGAGCAGCTGAGCCGGTTTCTCCCGCCTGACCAGGGCGGCCGCGAGTCAGCTGTTCTGATGCTCTTCGGCGAGGGTCCCGGAGCGCCGCAGGAGTCGGACTTCGAGCGCGCCGACGTGCTGCTCATCCAGCGGGCCCGCGACCTGCGCAGCCACGCCGGCCAGGCCGCGTTCCC
Organism: Sporichthyaceae bacterium; assembly: GCA_013698395.1. Lineage (GTDB taxonomy): Bacteria > Actinomycetota > Actinomycetes > JACCUZ01 > JACCUZ01 > JACCUZ01. The sequence goes on along the minus strand of JACCUZ010000033.1, from coordinate 2,083 downwards.
CGGGGGTGCCGTCGACCCCGGTGACGACGGAGTGGTGGGGGCCGCGCTGCGCGAGGCGGTGGAGGAGACCGGACTGGACCGCGCCGGGGTGGAGGTCTTCGGCACCCTGCCCGCCCTCTTCCTGCCAGTGAGCGACTTCGTGGTCACACCCGTGCTCGCGTGGTGGCGAGAGCCGTCGGCGGTGTCCGTGGTCGACCCGCGCGAGGTCGAGTCCGTCCATCGGGTGCGGCTGGCCGACCTGCTCGACCCGGCGAACCGGTTCCGGGTGCGGCACCCCAGCGGTTACGTCGGCGCGGCCTTCGGGGTCGGCGGCCTGCTCGTGTGGGGATTCACCGGCGGGCTCCTGGACCGGATGCTGCGGCTCGCCGGCTGGGAGCGACCCTGGGACCGCGACCGGTACGAGGACCTGCCGGAGGACCTCGTGGGTCGGGGCGCCGGACGATGAACTGGCTCGACCTCGTGCTCCTGTTGGCCGCCCTGTCCTTCGGCTTCTCCGGCTACCGCCAGGGATTCGTGGTCGGCGTTCTTGCCTTCGCCGGGTTCATCGGAGGAGGGATCGGGGGGATCGTGGTCGCCCCCTCACTGACGTCCGGCATCGGCCGAGGGCTCGGCCAGACGGTGCTCGCCCTGGCCTTGGTGCTGCTGGCGGCGACGGTGGGGCAAGTGGTCCTCGCCTGGCTGGGGTCGCTGGTCCGCGACCGCCTGACGTGGCGACCAGCGCGAGTCGTCGACGCCACTCTCGGCGCCCTGGTCAGCGTGCTCGCGATGCTCCTGGTCACCTGGTTCCTCGCTTCCGCGCTTCGACCCGGGCCGGTGCCGACGCTGTCCCGGCAGATCGGCGACTCCCAGGTCATCACCACCTTCGACGAGGCGGTGCCGGAGCGGGCCCATACCCTGTTCTCCTCGTTTCGCCGGATCCTGGACTCCGAGGGCCTGCCCAAGGTCTTCGGCGGTCTCTCGCCTGAGCGCATCCGTCCCGTCGACCCGCCCTCGCAAGGAGTTACCTCCACGCCTGCCGTACGCCGCGCGGGGACCAGCGTGGTCAGGGTCACGGGCACCGCGCAGGACTGCGATCGCCGGCTCGACGGCACCGGATTTGTCGTGTCCGAGCACCATGTGGTCACCAACGCGCACGTCGTGGCCGGGGTGGAGCGTCCGGAGGTTCAGATCGGAGGCGACGGACGGGCGTACCGGTCCCGGGTCGTCTCCTTCGACCCGGGCCGTGACCTCGCGGTTCTGTACGTTCCGGACCTCCCTGCCCGGCCACTCGACCTGGACCCCTCCGGTGGCCGCGGCGACGAGGCGGTGGTGGCGGGGTTCCCCGGCGGCGGGCCTTATCGGCTCGGGGCGGCCCGCATCCGAGACACGATCAACGCCCGAGGGCCCGACATCTACCAGCGCACCCAGGTGACCCGCGAGGTGTTCTCGCTGCTCGCCGACGTCGAGCCGGGCAACTCCGGTGGGCCGCTGCTGACCCTCGACGGTGCGGTCTACGGGGTGGTGTTCGCCAAGTCGCTCGACGACCCGGACACCGGCTATGCGCTGACCATCGACGAGGCCCGCCCGATTATCGACGCCGGCCGGGCGCGCACCGCCCCGGTCGACACAGGTGCCTGCACCTAGCGGTCCTCCCGACGCAGCTCGGCTGTTGGGCCGACCCAACCCCACCCCCCGTGCCCAAGTCACGGTGAAGCGGCGATGTGTGGCCGCGGCTCACGCCTGGGACACCGCGTTTCACCGTGAGTCGGGTACAGCCCCGCCGCCTATCGCAGGCGCAGGGGGAGCTCAGCGCCTGGGTCGTCGGCGAGCGCGTGCGCGGTGGTGACCAGAGTGGTGATGTCGAGGTCGTAGGGCGGGTTGTCGGCGTACGTCGTGAGGCGGGACGCGCCGCGGCGCAGCAGAGTTGCCGCTCCCTTCGGGTTCCCACGAGCCCGGTGCGTCAGCCCCACGGCGAGCTGGGCCAGGCCCTGCCAGAGGTCCCGCTCCGCCAGGGGCGCGGCCTTCCAGGTGCCCTCGAGGACCTCGTGGGCATGGAAGGGCCGCCCGGTGTCCAGCAGACGCTGCGCCTCGGTGAGCGACTCGA
>JACCUZ010000467.1 GCA_013698395.1 Sporichthyaceae bacterium | reverse complement strand
CGCCGGTGACGGGGCCGACACCGCGGCCGAGCAGGACGAGTTCGACGTCGTCCTCGAGGCGGCGGGCGACAAGAAGATCCAGGTCATCAAGGAGGTGCGCTCCCTCACCAGTCTCGGTCTCAAGGAGGCCAAGGATCTGGTGGACGGCACCCCCAAGCCGGTCCTGGAGAAGGTCAACAAGGAGGCCGCCGACAAGGCCAGGGCGGCCCTCGAGGGCGCCGGCGCGACGGTCACCGTCAAGTAGCACCACGTACCTCCGACAGGGGCGGTCTCCCGGGTGACCGGGGGCCGCCCCTGTCGTCTGCCGGTGTCGACACGGGCGAAAGCCTTGACGAGCGCGCCTGGCGGGTCCATCCTGCTCGCGCTGCCCTTGCCGTCCATTCGGCTGGGTCGGCTCTGCTGGGCCCTGCCCACTTGAGGTGCGTGCGCCCGAGGGGTATGCTGGCGCTTTGCGCTGCCACGTGACTTCTCCCACGGCATCTTGCCTTGGGCCGTCCGGCATGCGCTGATGAGAGTCCGGCAGCCCTCGGAAGGACCACCTCTTGGCCGCCTCGCGCACCGCCAGCAAGCCCATCAACAGCTCAGCCACCCGCAGCACCTCTCCGCGACGCATCTCGTTCGCGAAGATCTACGAACCTCTGGAGGTCCCGAACCTCCTCGCCCTGCAGACTGACAGCTTCGACGCCCTCCTGGGCAACGAGACCTGGAAGGCCAGGGTCGACAACGCCCTGGCCGACGGCCGTGACGACGTGCCTGCCACCTCGGGCCTGGAGGAGATCTTCGAGGAGATCAGCCCGATCGAGGACTTCCAGGGCACGATGTCCCTGTCGTTCCGCGACCATCGCTTCGAGCCTCCGAAGTACTCGATCGAGGACTGCAAGGAGCGTGACATCACCTACTCGGCTCCGCTGTTCGTCACCGCCGAGTTCATGAACAACACCACCGGTGAGATCAAGAGCCAGACCGTCTTCATGGGTGACTTCCCGCTCATGACAGACAAGGGCACGTTCATCATCAACGGCACCGAGCGGGTCGTCGTGTCCCAGCTGGTGCGCTCGCCGGGCGTCTACTTCGACAAGTCGGTCGACAAGACCTCGGACAAGGACGTCTTCGGCTCGAAGATCATCCCGTCACGCGGGGCCTGGCTCGAGTTCGAGATCGACAAGCGCGACCAGGTGGGCGTTCGTGTCGACCGGAAGCGCAAGCAGTCGGTCACCGTGCTGCTCAAGGCGCTGGGCTGGGACGATGCCAAGATTCTCGAGGAGTTCGGCGACTACGAGTCGATCCGGGCCACCCTGGAGAAGGACCACACCACCGGCCAGGACGACGCGCTCCTCGACATCTACCGCAAGCTTCGTCCGGGCGAGCCGCCCACGCGCGAGGCCGCCCAGACCCTGCTGGACAACCTGTACTTCAACCCCAAGCGTTACGACCTGGCCAAGGTCGGCCGCAACAAGGTGAACAAGAAGCTCGGTCTGGAGCTGCCGCTCAACTCCAGCGTGCTCACGATGGACGACATCGTCGAGACCATCCGCTACATCGTGAAGCTGCACGCCGGCGAGAGCGAGATGCCGGTCGTGTCCGCCAACGGCGCGGAAGGCAGGACCGTGCGCGTCGAGGTCGACGACATCGACCACTTCGGCAACCGTCGCCTGCGCACGGTCGGTGAGCTCATCCAGAACCAGGTGCGCACCGGCCTGTCCCGGATGGAGCGCGTCGTGCGTGAGCGGATGACCACGCAGGACGTCGAGGCGATCACGCCGCAGACCCTGATCAACATCCGCCCCGTCGTGGCGAGCATCAAGGAGTTCTTCGGGACCTCCCAGCTCAGCCAGTTCATGGACCAGACGAACCCGCTGGCCGGCCTGACCCACAAGCGGCGCCTGTCCGCGCTGGGCCCCGGTGGGCTGTCCCGCGAGCGCGCCGGCTTCGAGGTGCGCGACGTGCACACCAGCCACTACGGCCGGATGTGCCCGATCGAGACACCGGAGGGCCCGAACATCGGCCTCATCGGCTCGCTCGCGACGTACGGCCGGATCAACGCGTTCGGCTTCGTCGAGACCCCTTACCGCAAGGTGGTCAAGGGCAAGGTCTCCGACCAGGTCGACTACCTCACCGCCGACGAGGAGGACGAGCACGTCATCGCCCAGGCGAACGCGCCGCTCAACGCGGACGAGACCTTCGCCGAGGCACGCGTCCTGGTGCGGCGCAAGGGTGGCGAGGTCGAGTACATCCCGGCCGCCGAGGTCGACTACATGGACGTCTCGCCGCGCCAGATGGTGTCCGTGGCCACGGCGATGATCCCGTTCCTCGAGCACGACGACGCCAACCGCGCCCTGATGGGCTCAAACATGCAGCGCCAGGCCGTGCCGCTGCTCCGTTCCGAAGCGCCGTTCGTCGGCACGGGGATGGAGTACCGCGCAGCGGTCGACGCGGGTGACGTGATCGTGGCCGAGAAGGCCGGGGTCGTGCAGGAGCTGTCTGCTGACCTCGTCACGGTGATGAACGACGACGGCACCTACTCGACGTACCGCCTGGCGAAGTTCCGACGGTCCAACCAGGGCACGTCGTTCAACCAGCGTCCGATCGTCGAGGAGGGCGCCCGGATCGAGGTCGGCCAGGTCATCGCCGACGGTCCGTGCACCGAGAACGGCGAGATGGCCCTCGGTCGCAACCTGCTGGTGGCGTTCATGTCCTGGGAGGGACACAACTACGAGGACGCGATCATCCTCAGCCAGCGGCTGGTGCAGGACGACGTCCTCTCCTCGATCCACATCGAGGAGCACGAGGTCGACGCCCGGGACACCAAGCTGGGCGCCGAGGAGATCACCCGGGACATCCCCAACGTCTCGGAGGAGGTCCTCGCCGACCTTGACGACCGCGGCATCATCCGGATCGGTGCCGACGTCGTCCCCGGCGACATCCTGGTCGGCAAGGTCACTCCCAAGGGCGAGACCGAGCTCACGCCGGAGGAGCGCCTGCTGCGGGCGATCTTCGGTGAGAAGGCCCGCGAGGTGCGCGACACCTCGCTGAAGGTGCCGCACGGGGAGTCAGGCAAGGTCATCGGCGTCAAGGTGTTCGACCGTGACGAGGGCTACGAGCTCCCGCCCGGCGTCAACCAGCTCGTCCGGGTCTACGTCGCCCAGAAGCGCAAGATCACCGACGGCGACAAGCTCGCCGGCCGCCACGGCAACAAGGGGGTCATTTCCAAGATCCTCCCGGTCGAGGACATGCCGTTCCTTGAGGACGGCACCCCTGTCGACGTGGTGCTCAACCCGCTCGGCGTGCCCGGCCGGATGAACGTCGGCCAGGTCCTGGAGACCCACCTCGGGTGGGTGGCCAAGGCCGGCTGGCGGGTCGAGGGCGCCGACACTGAGTGGAAGAAGCGGCTGCGTGACATCGGGGCCGCGGAGTCCGAGCCTGGCACCAACGTCGCCACGCCGGTCTTCGACGGTGCCCGCGAGGAGGAGATCACCGGCCTGCTGGGCTCCACGCTGCCCAACCGTGACGGCGTACGGCTCATCGGCGAGTCCGGCAAGGCGCCGCTCTTCGACGGCCGGTCCGGTGAGCCCTTCACCGACCCGGTAGCCGTGGGCTACATCTACATCCTCAAGCTGCTGCACCTGGTCGACGACAAGATCCACGCCCGCTCGACCGGCCCGTACTCGATGATCACCCAGCAGCCGCTGGGCGGCAAGGCGCAGTTCGGCGGCCAGCGGTTCGGCGAGATGGAGGTGTGGGCCCTCGAGGCCTACGGCGCCTCCTACGCCCTTCAGGAGCTGCTCACCATCAAGTCCGACGACGTCCTGGGCCGGGTCAAGGTCTACGAGGCGATCGTCAAGGGCGAGAACATCCCCGAGCCCGGCATCCCCGAGTCCTTCAAGGTGCTGATCAAGGAGATGCAGTCGCTGTGCCTCAACGTCGAGGTGCTCTCCAGCGACGGCATGTCCATCGAGATGCGCGAGACCGACGAGGACGTCTTCCGTGCGGCGGAGGAGCTCGGCATCGACCTGTCGCGGCGCGAGCCGAGCAGCGTCGAAGAGGTGTGAGCGACAAAGAATCCGCCCGCTAGGGCGCATTCTTTGTCGCCCGCCACTGACATACGAAAACTAGCGACGTAGTACACAGAGAGAGCAGGCGACACGTCTTGCTGGATGTTAACTTCTTCGACGAGCTGCGCATCGGTCTCGCCACCGCTGACGACATCCGTCAGTGGTCTCACGGTGAGGTCAAGAAGCCGGAGACCATCAACTACCGCACCCTGAAGCCGGAGAAGGACGGGCTCTTCTGCGAGAAGATCTTCGGCCCGACCCGGGACTGGGAGTGCTACTGCGGCAAGTACAAGCGGGTGCGCTTCAAGGGCATCATCTGTGAGCGCTGCGGTGTCGAGGTAACGCGGGCGAAGGTGCGCCGGGAGCGGATGGGCCACATCGAGCTCGCCGCGCCGGTCACCCATATCTGGTACTTCAAGGGCGTGCCGTCGCGGCTGGGCTACCTGCTCGACCTCGCCCCGAAGGACCTGGAGAAGGTCATCTACTTCGCGGCCTACATGATCACCTCGGTCGACGAGGAGGAGCGCCACCGCGACCTGCCCTCGCTCGAGGCCAAGATCGGCGTCGAGGTCAAGCAGGTCGAGCAGCGCCGCGACGCCGACGTCGAGTCTCGGCAGAAGGTCCTGGAGACCGACTTGGCCGCATTGGAGTCGGAGGGCGCCAAGTCCGACGTCAAGCGCAAGGTCCGCGAGTCCGCCGAGCGGGAGATGAACCAGATCCGCAAGCGGGCCGACCAGGAGGTCGAGCGGGTCCAGGCGGTCTGGGACCGCTTCAAGAACCTCAAGGTCCAGGACCTCGAGGGCGACGAGATCCTCTACCGCGAGATGCGCGACCGCTTCGGCATGTACTTCCACGGCGGCATGGGCGCCGCGGCGCTGCAGAAGCGTCTCGAGTCCTTCGACCTCGAGGCTGAGGCCGAGTCGCTGCGCGAGATCATCCGCACCGGCAAGGGCCAGAAGAAAACTCGTGCGCTCAAGCGCCTGAAGGTCGTCTCGGCGTTCCTCACCACTCGCAACAGCCCAATGGGCAT
>JACCUZ010000462.1 GCA_013698395.1 Sporichthyaceae bacterium | reverse complement strand
TGCCGTGTTGCGACGACCGCGTGAATCCGCCCGTGCACTGACCACGTATACGTGGTCAACGCCGGGGGGGGTCCGCTGGCCGGTAAGGTGGTAGGTGGTGCGCCGGGAAGTCTGGTCGGCAGGTCAGTTCGTCCTGTCCCCAGCCGGCTCGGAGGAGCAACGATGCGCGCCCGTGACCTTGCCGAAGACTTCCCGACTGTGTCCCTGGACACCGTCGCCCTCGAGGCCGCCCGCATGCTCAGCCGCGAGCGGTTGCCTGGCCTCATCGTCTGCGATTCGGAGGGCCGCCCGTACACGGTGCTCCCGGGGTCGCAGGTCCTGCGCTTCCTGGTGCCCAGGTATGTCCAAGACGACCCGAGGCTGGCCCGCGTCTACGACGAGAAGGCGTCCGACGCGCTGTGCGCCAAGCTCACCGACACCACCGTCCGTGACCTGCTGCCGGACAAGCGGGACGTGGACGAGATCCCGGTCGTCGACCACGACGCGACCACCATCGAGGTGGCCGCCGTGATGGCCCGGATGCACAGCCCGGTCGTCGCGGTGGTCGAGGGTGATCAGGTGCTCGGTGCCATCACCGTGCGCCGCCTGCTGGACCACCTGCTGCCCACGACCTGACGCCGGCCATGACTACGACGCTCGTCGTCGCCGGGTTCGTCGGCGCCTACATCCTCATCGCCACGGAGCGGATCCACCGGGTCGCGGCCGCCCTTGGCGGTGCCGCCTTCATGGTCGCGATCGGTGTGGTCAACGCCGAGACTGCGTTCTTCAGCGAGGAGACCGGTGTCGACTGGAACGTCAGCTTCTTGCTGCTCGGGATGATGATCATCGTCAGTGTGCTGAAGCAGACCGGCGTCTTCGACTTCGTCGCCATCTGGGCTGCCAAGAAAGCCCGAGGGCGCCCGTTCGCCGTGATGGTCCTGCTCACTCTGATCACGGCCGTCGCGTCCGCGCTGCTGGACAACGTCACCACGGTGCTGCTGATCGCTCCGGTCACTCTGCTCGTGTGCGAACGCCTAGGCGTCAACCCCGTGCCGTACCTCATCGCCGAGGTGCTGGCCTCGAACATCGGCGGCACCGCGACCCTGATCGGCGACCCGCCGAACATCATCATCGCCAGTCGGGCGGACCTGTCGTTCAACGACTTCCTGCTCAACCTCGCCCCGATCGTCGTGATCCTGCTGGTCGTCTTCATCGGTCTGTGCCGTGTGCTGTTCCGGTCGGCCTTCGACTACGACCCCGAGCGGGTAGCGGACGTGATGGCGCTCGACGAGCGGGAGGTGATCCGGGACCGTGGCCTGCTCGTCCGGTCGCTGGTGGTGTTGACCGCCGTCATGGTGGGATTCGTACTTCACTCCGCACTGCACCTGGAGCCGTCGGTCGTCGCCCTCCTGGGAGCTGGAGTGCTGGTGGCGGTGTCGCGGCTGGACGCACCGGACTTTCTCGAGGAGGTGGAGTGGCCGACGCTCGTCTTCTTCATGGGACTGTTCATCATGGTCGGAGCGCTCGTCGAGGTCGGCGTGATCGAGTCCCTCGGTGAGCAGGTCACCGAGGCCGTCGGCGACAACTACTTCCTCGCCGCATCGGTGCTGCTATGGGGGTCGGCATTGCTGTCGGGGATCGTGGACAACATCCCCTATGTCGCCACGGTGACCCCGCTCGTGCAAGGCCTGGTTGACAGTGGCGGTGACTCGTCGCAAGCGCGCGCTCTGTGGTGGGCCTTGGCACTGGGCGCCGACCTGGGTGGTAACGCGACCGCAGTCGGTGCGAGCGCGAACGTCGTCGTCCTCGGCATCGCCGCGCGCAACGGGCATCCCATCTCGTTCTGGCAGTTCACGAAGTACGGCCTGGTGGTCGCTGTCGTTACCATCGCGATCGCCTGGCCCTACCTGTATCTGCGCTACTACGCCTTCGGTTGACCCACCAGACACCACCGGCAGGCGTCGTCCACCGGTGATAGGGAAGACTGATCACCGAAACACCAGCCCAAGCACCAGCACGGCCCGCCCGTCCGCTTGTCACAGGAGGCCCCGCCCATGCCCGCCACCGCGCCCCGTCGCGACGCGACCGTACCCGGCCACCAGGACCAGACGCTCGGGGCGCTGTTCACCACCGCAAGCCGCGACCTGTCGGCCCTCGTGCGCAACGAGATCGAGCTGGCCAAGGCCGAGCTGCGCGTCGACGTCAAGAACGGCGCCAAGGGCGGCGCGATGTTCGGGGTGGCCGGGTTCCTCGGTGTCGTCGCCTTCATCCTGCTCTCGATCGCCCTGGCGTACGGGTTCGTGGCCCTCGGGCTGCACCCCGGCCTGGCCTTCCTCGTCGTCGCCGTCCTCTATCTCATCGTCGCCGGCGTGCTGGCGATGGTGGGCAAGAAGGCCGTCAGCAAGGTCGGCCCGCCGGAGCGCACGATCCGCACCAGCAAGGAGACGGCAGCCTTCCTGAAGAGCCCCCGCTCGGATGCGCCGACGCCGACCCGCTGAGCACCACCCGGACGCCTCGGTCGCCCGGGTCGCCGGGCCGTGGCAGCACCAGATGGTCGCCGCGAACGGCGCCCGCTTCCATGTCGCCGTCGCCGGTGGCGGTCCGCTGGTCCTGTTCCTGCACGGCTTCCCACAGTTCTGGTGGGCGTGGCGCCACCAGCTGCCTGCCCTGGCGGGCGCCGGTTACCGCGCCGCCGCCATGGACCTCCGCGGATTCGGAGGCAGCGACAAGCCGCCCCGGGGCTACGACCCTCGCACCCTCGCGGAGGACGCGTCCGGCGTGATCCGTTCGCTCGGTGAACCCGATGCCGTCGTGGTCGGTCAGGGTCTCGGCGGGCTCGTCGCGTGGACCCTGTCCGTGGTCCATCCCAGGCAGGTGCGCCGCCTGGTGGTGTCCTCCATGGCTCATCCCCGCCGGCTCCGACGGGCGCACCTCACCGATCCTCGCCAGGTGCGGGCAAGCGCCCACGTCCTCGGCTATCAGCGTCCGGTGATCCCCGAGCGGTCCCTGGTCGCCGAGGACGCCCGCCAGGTCGCGGACCTCCTCGCCCGCTGGTCGGGACCGGGTTTCCCGGACAGTGACACCGAGGCACGCTACCGGGAGGCAGCGCAGATCCCCGGTGTGGCGCACTGCGCGCTGGAGTCCTACCGGTGGGCGGTGCGATCGCTCGCCCGGCCCGACGGGCTGCGGTACGCGCGAAGGATGGCGAGTCCGGTGACGGTCCCGACACTGCAGGTGCACGGCGCCCTGGACGGCTGCGTGCTGCCGTCCGGTGCGCAGGGCTCTGGGCGCTACGTCGAGGGGTCCTATCGCTGGCACCTCTTGCCCGACGTGGGCCACTTCGTACCGGAGGAGGACCCGGCCGCGTTCACCACATTGCTCATGGACTGGCTTGCTGACCCCGCCCCGGAGGACCGATGACTGACGACCGCGAGCGCGATGCCACCGGCCGGGCCCGCAACAACCGCCCGCGCGACGGCCTCGGCCGACCGCTCCCCCGTGGCAGCTCCGGCGTCGAGCGGGTGCCCGACGAACTGGTGCTGCCGCCCCTCGAGTCGCTCACCGAGGCGCAGCGTCTGCTGGACACCGGGCGGCCCTTCCATGCCCACGAGGTCCTCGAGGGCACCTGGAAGGCCGCGCCCCTGGCGGAGCGGGACCTCTGGCAGGGCCTGGCCCA
>JACCUZ010000452.1 GCA_013698395.1 Sporichthyaceae bacterium | reverse complement strand
GAGCGGATCGGCCTCGTCGACCGGGTCGTCCCGTCCGGTGAGGTCTACCCGACCGCCCGGGAGATGGCGGCCCGCTTCGTCGGCGGTCCGGCGTACGCGTTGCGCGCCGCCAAGGAAGCGGTCGACCGCGGCCTCGAGACCGACCTCGACACGGGTCTGGAGATCGAGCGGCTGCAGTTCTCCGGTCTGTTCGGGACCGAGGACCGGCGTACCGGGATGGAGTCGTTCGTGGAGCACGGCCCCGGCAAGGCCCGCTTTCAGGGGCGATGATCGCCGGGAGCGGGCTCGAACGCCGTCATGGCCAGGACCAAGCCGAGCAGCACGACCACCACGGGAGCGACCACGGGCAGTGCGCCCAGCACGGCGGCGGGTGCGAACGCGGCGGTCAGGACGAGCAGGGCTGCGAGTCGGCTCACGGGGTCACCTCGAAAGATCGGGACCGCCGTCCCATGCCCTCCCAATCCGGTAGCCAAGCCTCCCCGGCGCTCTTCTGCCGGACCGCCGATGGCAGGGTGAGCGGGTGAACATCGTCGTGTGCGTCAAGCAGGTCCCTGACACCTGGTCGGAGAAGCGGCTCGACCCCGAGGACTCGACCCTCGACCGCGAAGCGACGGACCCGGTGATGAACGAGATGGACGAGTACGCCGTGGAGGAGGCGCTGCGGCTCCAGGAGACCCACGGCGGAGAGGTCACCATCCTGTGCATGGGACCGGACTCGGCGACCCAGACGGTGCGCAAGGCGCTCTCGATGGGCGGGGACAGGGCCGTCCACGTCGTGGATGACGCCCTGCACGGCTCCGACGCGGTCGCCACGTCGCTCGTCCTGGCAAGGGCCATCGAGACGATCGACGCAGTGGACCTCGTGCTGCTCGGCTCGGAGTCCTCCGACGCCCGGATGAGCGTGGTCCCGGCGATGCTCGCCGAGCGCCTGGGCCGGGCGCAGCTGACCTTCGCCAAGGAGGTGACGGTCGACGGGCCGACGGTGACGATCAAGCGGCTGACCGACGACGGCTACCAGGTGGTGGAGGGGACGACTCCGGCTGTGGTCAGCGTCGTCGAGAAGATCAACGAGCCGCGGTACCCCTCGTTCAAGGGCATCATGTCCGCGAAGAAGAAGCCGGTTCAGACCTACGCCGTGGCAGACCTCGGTATCGACCCGGGCGAGGTCGGCCTCAGCGGCGCCTGGACGAGCGTCGAGTCCTTCGAGCTGGCTCCACCGCGCGAGTCGGGCAGGGTGGTCACCGACGACGGGAACGGCGCGGACCGGCTCGCCGAGAAGCTGGTGGAGTTCCTCGCGTCGAAGAAGTTCGTCTGAGAAGGGAGCGGGGAGGCGATGGCTGAGGTTCTCATCCTGGTCGAGCACGCTGACGGCGAGGTCAAGAAGGTCACCGGCGAGCTGCTGACCCTTGCCGCTCGCGTGGGTGAGCCGTCCGCGGTGTTCGTGGGGGACGGCTTCGACACCGCTCGGGCGACCCTCGCCGCGCACGGCGCGGTCAAGGTGTACGTCGCCGATGACCCTGAGCTGAGCGCCTACCTGGTCGCTCCGGTCGCCGAGCTGCTCTCCGCGCTGGTCACCGAGGTGTCCCCGGCAGCCGTGCTGCTGGCGTCCTCCGCTGCCGGCAAGGAGATCGCGGCCCGGTTGGCGGTCAAGTCCGGCTCGGGCGTGCTCACCGACGCGACGGATCTGTCCGCCGACAGCGGGACGGTGACGGCGGAGCAGCAGGTGTTCGGCGGCTCGACCGTCGTCCGGTCCGCCGTCACGCGGGGCACCCCCGTCGTCACCGTCCGCCCCAACTCGGTGGCTGCTGTTCAGGCCACGGGTGCCGCCGAGCGCGTCGAGGTGTCCGTCGAGCTCACGGCGACCGCTACGGCAGCCCGCATCACCGACCGGGTCGTGGAGGACAGGGCGGAGCGACCCGAGCTGAGCGAGGCGGCGATCGTGGTGTCCGGCGGTCGAGGTGTCGGCAGCGGCGAGAACTTCACCGTGATCGAGGCCCTCGCCGACGCTCTCGGGGCAGCGGTCGGCGCGTCCCGGGCGGCCACCGACGCGGGCTGGTATCCCCACCAGCACCAGGTCGGTCAGACCGGCAAGACCGTCAGCCCTCAGCTCTACGTCGCCGCCGGCATCTCCGGCGCAATCCAGCACCGCGCCGGCATGCAGACGTCCAAGACGATCGTCGCGATCAACAAGGACCCGGACGCGCCGATCTTCGAGCTGGTCGACTTCGGTGTCGTAGGGGACCTGCACCAGGTGGTGCCGGCGCTGACCGAGAAGGTCAGGGCGCGCAAGGGCGGGCCGTAGACTCGGCCGGTCATGACGCGCCGCACCTACCTCGACCACGCAGCCACCACGCCCATGCTCCCCGAGTCGCTCGAGGCGATGACGGCGTGCCTGCCGCTGGTGGGCAACCCGTCGTCGCTGCACACCTCCGGCCGCCTGGCCCGCCGCCTGGTGGAAGAGTCGCGGGAGCGCATCGCTGCCGCGCTGGGAGCCCGACCGAGCGAGGTCCTCTTCACCGGCGGGGGGACCGAGTCGGACAACCTGGCCGTCAAGGGGCTCTACTGGCAGCGTCACGGCCAGGACGCCCGTCGGCGGCGCATCTTGCTCAGCGCGGTCGAGCACCACGCGGTCATGGACTCTGCGCTGTGGTTGGCGCAGCACGAGGGAGCAGAGGTCGAGTGGCTGCCTGTTGACGCCGCTGGCCGGATGCACCCGGAGACGCTGGAGGCGGCAATCGCCGGCGACCCGGACACGGTCGCGCTGGTCAGCGTGATGTGGGCCAACAACGAGGTCGGCACGGTCCAGCCGGTGGCTCGGCTGGCAGCCGTGGCGGGCTCCCACGGCGTACCCATCCACTGCGACGCGGTGCAGGCCTTCGGCCAGCTGAAGGTCGACTTCGCGGCGAGCGGTCTGGACGCCATGACGGTGACCGGGCACAAGATCGGTGGTCCGCTCGGCCTCGGGCTGCTGGTCCTCGGCCGCTCGGTCGAGCTCACTCCCGTGATGCACGGCGGCGGCCAGGAGCGCGACGTGCGTTCGGGCACGTTGGACACCCCCGCCATCGTCGGTCTCGCTGCTGCCGCCGAGACCGCTGCGGGGACCCAGCCCCGCCGCGCCGCTCACCTTGCGGGACTGCGCGACGACCTGGTCGGACGGCTGCTCGCCGAGGTCTCCGACGTGGTGGTCGGGGGTGACTCCCGGCTCTCCCTCGACCACCGGCTCCCCGGAAACGCGCACTTCTCGTTCCCGGGCTGCGAGGGCGACGCGCTGCTCATGCTGCTCGACGCGCGAGGCATCGAGTGCTCCACCGGCTCGGCCTGCTCGGCAGGGGTCCCGCAGCCGAGCCACGTCCTGCTTGCCATGGGCGTCCCGGAGGACCTCGCGCGGGGCTCGCTGCGCTTCTCCTTCGGGCACAGCTCGACCGCCGCTGACGTCGACGCCGTCATCGACGCGATCGAGCCGGTCGTCACCCGGGCCCGGCGTGCCGGGCAGACCACGGTCCGCGCATGAAGGTGCTGGCGGCCATGTCGGGCGGCGTGGACTCGGCGGTGGCCGCGGCGCGCGCTGCCGACGCGGGGCACGACGTCACCGGCGTCCATCTCGCCCTGGCCAGCAACCCGCAGTCCTTCCGCACCGGCGCACGCGGCTGTTGCACGCTCGAGGACGCGCGCGATGCGCGCCGGGCTGCCGACGTCATCGGCATCCCCTTTTACGTCTGGGACCTCGCCGAGCGCTTCCGGCAGGACGTCGTCGAGGACTTCGTCGCGGAGTACTCCGCCGGCCGGACGCCCAACCCGTGCCTGCGCTGCAACGAGAAGGTGAAGTTCGCCGCGGTGCTGGACAAGGCGCTCGCACTCGGCTTCGACGCCGTGTGCACCGGCCACTACGCACGGGTCGTCGACGGCCGGCTGGTCCGGGCGGTCGACCCGGCCAAGGACCAGTCCTACGTGCTGGGCGTGCTCTCGGCGCGCCAGGTCGCGCGGGCCATGTTCCCGATCGGCACGTCCCGCAAGGAGGCCGTACGCCGGGAGGCGGCCGTGCGCGGGCTGGCGGTCGCGGCGAAGCCGGACAGCCACGACATCTGCTTCATCGCCGACGGCGACACCGCGGGGTTCCTGCAGCGCCGCCTCGGGTCCGCACCGGGGCCGATCGTCGACGTCGACGGGACCGAGGTGGGCGGGCACGACGGGGCCTACGCGTTCACGGTCGGCCAGCGGCGTGGGCTGCGGATCGGGCGACCCGCTCCGGACGGCATGCCGCGCTACGTGCTGGACGTCTCACCGGTCACCAACACGGTGACCGTCGGGCCGGCGGCCCGCCTCGACGTGTACCGCATGGTCGCGCGCCGGGCGGTCTGGAGCGGGCCGGCGCCTCGGGCACCGACCCCATGCCTGGCCCAGGTGCGCGCCCACGGCGATCCCGTACCCGCGACGGCACGGTGGGACGGTGACCTGCTCGACGTCGAGCTGCACACGATCGTGCGCGGTGTCGCCCCGGGGCAGGCGGTCGTGCTCTACGACGCCGAGACCGTCATCGGTTCGGCGACGATCGCGTCGACGTCGAGCGCCATCCCAGCAGCTCGGTGAGCGACTGGGTCCCTGGGCCGGGGTGGGCGACCGGTGTCGGGTCGATGCCGGGCACCGACGCGCACGAGAGCGCAGCGGTCGTCGCGGGCGAGCTGCCTCACCTGGTGCACCTCGCGGAGCTGCCCGACCGTGGGCCGGGCGCCGACATGGTCGGTCGTGCGGCGGCGATGCTGGTCGACCTCCATGCCGACGTCCAGCCCTCGGGTTGGCGGCTGGTCGAGCGGCCGGGCACCGACGAGCGGCGCGCGCGGTCCTATCTCGGTCAGGACCTCGACGAGCTCGAGGCTGTCACGCAGGGCTACACCGGCACCGTCAAGACTCAGGTGTGCGGCCCGTGGACGACCGTCACCGGTCTGCGCCTGCCCCGAGGTGAGCCGGTGCTCTCCGACGCCGCCGCGGTGCGCGACGTGATCGCCTCTCTGACCGAGGGGCTGCTGGCTCACGTGGCCGATCTGCGGCGGCGGCTGCCCGGAGCGCGACCCGTCCTGCAGCTCGACGAGCCGTCGTTGCCGGCCGTGCTACAGGGCGGCATCCGGTCGTCGTCCGGGGCCAGGAGCTTCCGGCCGGTGCCCGAGACCACCGTGGTGGACGTGCTGCGGTCGGTGGTCGAGAACTTTCATGGGGTCGATGTGCCGGTGGTGGTCCACTGCTGCGCCGAGCGGCCGCCGGTCGCCCTGCTGCACCGCGCGGGCGTGGCCGGGTTGTCGCTGGACCTCGGCATCGTGCCCGGTTCCCTCGACGACGAGCTGGGAGCCGCGCTGGAGGGAGGCGTCGCGCTCCTGGCCGGAGTGGTCCCGGCGACCGACGGCCAGTCCTCCGACGCCACTGTCATGTCCGAGCCGGTTCGGCGGTTGTGGCGCCGGCTCGGTCTGTCCAGCGAGGGGCTGCGCCACGTCGTGGTCACCCCCACGTGCGGCATGGCGGGCGCGAGCCCCGGTTACGCGGCAAGGGCGCTAGGGCTGGCCCAGGAGGCAGCCCGACGGCTGGCCGAGGACCCCGAGAGGACCGGCTAGGTGGAACCGGACGTCCAGCACCGGCACGCCGAGCTGGCCGAGCGCATCGAGCGCGCCCGCTTCGACTACTTCGTGCGCGACGCGCCGGTGATGGCCGACGCAGAGTACGACGGGTTGATGCGCGAGCTGCAGGCACTCGAGGAGCAGCACCCCGAGCTGCGGACACCCGACTCGCCGACCCAGACCGTCGGGGGCACCTTCTCCACCGACTTCGCCGCGGTCGACCACCTCGAGCGGATGATGAGCCTGGACAACGCGTTCTCGCCCGACGAGCTCGCCGCCTGGGCCGAACGTGTGGAGCGCGACTCCGGCGGAGCGGCTCTGCACTATCTGTGCGAGATCAAGGTCGACGGGGTGGCGATCAACCTGCTGTACGACGAGGGGCGGCTGGTCCGAGCGCTCACCCGCGGCAACGGTGTCACCGGTGAGGACGTCACCCTCAACGTGCGCACCCTCGACGTCGTGCCGGAGCGCCTTGTCGGACCGGGCGTGCCGGCGCGGCTGGAGGTGCGGGGCGAGGTGTTCTTCCCCGTCACCGAGTTCGCAGCGCTCAACGCCCGGCTCGTCGAGGCCGGCAAGGCGCCCTTCGCCAACCCGCGCAACGCCGCCGCGGGGTCTCTGCGCCAGAAGGACCCACGCGTGACTGCAAGCCGCCCGCTGCAGATGGTCGTGCACGGCATCGGCGTCCGGCAGGGGTTCACCCCGGCCCGGCAGTCGGAGGCGTACGAGGCGTTGCGCGGCTGGGGGCTGCCGGTCAGCGAGCGGTTCAGCGTGGTCGAGGACCTCGCCGGCGTCTCGGCGTACATCGATCACTACGGCGAGCACCGCCACGACGTCGAGCACGAGATCGACGGCGTGGTCGTGAAGGTCGACGAGGTGGCGGTGCAGCGCCGGCTCGGCTCCACCTCACGGGCGCCGCGGTGGGCGATCGCGTCCAAGTACCCCCCCGAGGAGGTCACGACCAAGCTCCTGGACATCCGGGTCAACGTCGGCCGGACCGGGCGGGTGACGCCCTACGGGGTGATGGCACCGGTCTTCGTCAGCGGCTCGACCGTCGAGATGGCGACCCTGCACAACGTCTCGGAGGTCGCTCGCAAGGGCGTCCTGGTCGGTGACACCGTCGTGCTGCGCAAGGCCGGTGACGTGATCCCGGAGATCGTGGGGCCGGTGGTCGACCTGCGCGACGGGTCGGAGCGCGCGTTCGTCATGCCGACCCGATGCCCGGCGTGCGGCACCGAGCTCCGGCCGGAGAAGGAGGGCGACGCCGACATCCGCTGCCCGAACATCCGGTCCTGCCCCGCCCAGCTGCGGGAGCGCCTCTTCCACCTGGCCGGACGCGGAGCCCTCGACATCGACGTGTTGGGCTACGAGGCGGCGGCCGGCCTGCTCGACGCCGGCGTCGTGCATGACGAGGGTGACGTGTTCGCGCTCGGGAAGAGCGACCTGCTCAAGGTCGGGCTGTTCCGCCGCAAGGACGGCGGCCTGACCGCCAACGGCGCCAAGCTGCTCGAGGCGCTGACCGCGGCCAAGAGCCGCCCGCTGTGGCGGGTGCTGGTCGCGCTGTCGATCCGCCACGTCGGTCCGACGGCCGCCCAGGCGCTGGCTCGGCGGTTCCGGTCCATCGACGCCATCCGCGAGGCGTCGCCGGAGGAGCTGGCCTCCACCGACGGCGTGGGGCCGGTCATCGGAGCGGCGGTGCTCGACTGGTTCGACGTCGACTGGCACTGCTCGATCGTCGACCGGTGGGCAGCGGCCGGCGTGACACTGACCGAGTCCGGTGGCGACGAGGGACCGCGCCCGCTGGAGGGCAAGTCGATCGTGGTCACCGGGTCGCTCGAGGGGTTCTCCCGCGACGAGGCCAAGGAGGCGATCCAGCGGCTCGGGGGAAAGGCCGTCGGCTCGGTGTCGAAGAAGACCGACTTCGTGGTGGTGGGCGAAAGCCCCGGGTCCAAACGGGACAAGGCCGTGGAGCTGGGCGTACCCGTCCTCGACGAGGCCGGCTTCCGTGCCCTGCTCGAGCAGGGCGGCCCCTAGGATGATCCGGCCGGCCGGCCCCGTCTTTCGAGGAGCTCCTTTCGCATGTCCGAGAGCGGTTCGATAACCCGGGACGAGGTGGTGCACCTCGCGCGGCTCGCGCGGCTGGCGCTCGACCCCGACGAGGTCGACAGGTTCGGCCCGCAGCTGGACGTGATCCTGCACGCCGTCTCCCGCATCCAGGAGCTCGACACCGCAGACGTCCCACCGACCTCCCACGCTCTGCCGCTGACGAACGTCACCCGCTCCGACGAGGTGCGCGCGGGCCTCACCCAGGAGCAGGCGCTGTCCGGAGCCCCCGCCGCCGAGGACGGCCGGTTCAGGGTCCCGCGGATCCTCGGTGAGGACGCGTGACCGACCTGACCCGGCTGACCGCCGCCGACACGGCCGCCGCCCTCACCAGCGGTGACGTGTCGGCGGCCGAGGTCACCGAGGCCCACCTCGCGCGCATCCGCGCCGTCGACGGTGCCGTCCATGCGTTCCTGCACGTCGATGCCGAAGGGGCCGTCGACGCGGCCCGCCGCATCGACGCCCGCCGGGCGGCAGGGGAAGATCTTGGCCCGCTCGCCGGCGTACCGATCGCCGTCAAGGACGTCATCGCCACCGAGGGCATGCCCACCACCTGCGGGTCGCGCATCCTCGAGGGCTGGGTTCCGCCCTACGACGCGACCGTGACCCGCCGGCTCAAGGACGCGGGCCTGGTCGTCCTGGGCAAGACGAACATGGACGAGTTCGCCATGGGGTCCTCGACCGAGCACTCCGCCTTCGGGCCGACGCACAACCCGTGGGACCTCGAGCGGATCCCCGGTGGCTCCGGGGGCGGGTCCGCTGCGGCGGTTGCAGCGTTCGAGGCCCCGCTCGCCGTCGGAACCGACACCGGCGGGTCGATCCGCCAACCGGCCGCGGTCACCGGGACGGTCGGGGCAAAGCCGACGTACGGTGGGGTCTCCCGCTACGGGCTGGTCGCCCTGGCCTCCTCGCTGGACCAGGCCGGTCCCTGCGCGCGCACGGTGCTCGACGCGGCGCTGCTGCACGCCGTCATCGCCGGGCACGACCCGCTCGACTCGACATCGGTCGACGCTCCGGTGGCCGACGTCGTGGCGGCCGCGCGCCAGGCCGACGTGGCCGGCGTGCGGGTCGGCGTGGTCAAGCAGCTCGGCGGGGAGGGCTACCAGCCCGGGGTGGAGCAGAGGTTCCGGGAGGCGGTCTCGATCCTGGAGGAGCTCGGCGCCAGCGTCGTCGAGGTCGACTGCCCGGCCTTCGACTATGCCCTTCCGGCCTACTACCTCATTCTGCCGAGCGAGTGCTCGTCCAACCTCGCGCGGTTCGACGCGATGCGCTACGGCCTGCGGGCCGGTGACGACGGGGGCGGCAGCGCCGAGGACGTGATGGCCGTGAGCCGGGACGCCGGGTTCGGGCCGGAGGCCAAACGGCGCATCATGCTCGGGACCTACGCGCTGTCCAGCGGCTACTACGACGCCTACTACGGGCAGGCCCAGAAAGTCCGGACCCTGATCGTGCGCGACTTCGCCGCGGCGTTCGAGCGCGCGGACGTGCTTGTCTCACCGACCGCTCCCACCACCGCGTTCCGCATCGGCGAGCGGATCGACGACCCCCTGGCGATGTACCTCGCCGACCTGTGCACGATCCCGTCGAACCTCGCGGGCAACGCGTCGATGTCGGTACCCGTCGGTGTCGCGCCCGAGGACGGGCTTCCCGTCGGCCTGCAGGTCATCGCCCCGCCGATGGCAGACGACCGGCTCTATCGTGTCGGAGCGGCACTCGAAGGTGCGCTCGCCGACCGGTGGGGACACCTGCTCATCGACCAGGCACCCGAGCTCCCCACCACCGGAGGCGCCCAGTGAAGAACATCAAGTCCGTGATCACGTTCGTCAGCACAGCCATGGCCGGGCGTACGGCAGTCGCCCGGCTCCGCCAGGCGCGCGAGGACGGCGACCGCCTCGAGCTCGTCGATGCATTGCTCAACACGATCGTCGTCATCACCGGCACGATCATCATCATCCGGCGCCTGCGCCGCGGGGAGGACGAGGCGTGACCGTTGGTGCCTCGGTCACCCCCGAGCTGGCCGACTACGACGAGGCGGTCGCGTCGTACGACCCGGTGCTAGGGCTGGAAGTGCATGTCGAGCTGGGCACCCTGTCGAAGATGTTCTGCGGCTGTGCCACCGCCTTCGGGGCCGAGCTGAACACCCAGGTCTGCCCGACGTGCCTGGGACTGCCCGGGTCCCTGCCCGTGCTCAACCAGCAGGCCGTCGAGTCGACCATCAGGGTCGGTCTCGCGCTCGGCTGCGACATCGCGGCGTGGTGCCGGTTCGCGCGCAAGAACTACTTCTACCCGGACATGCCGAAGAACTTCCAGATCTCGCAGTACGACGAGCCGCTGTGCACCGACGGCCATCTCGACGTCGACGTCCTAACCCCTGCTGGGACGACCACGGTGCGCGTCGAGATCGAGCGGGTGCACATGGAGGAAGACACCGGGAAGTCCCTGCACGTCGGCGGCGCGACGGGGCGCATCCACGGCGCCGACTACTCCCTCGTCGACTACAACCGCGCGGGCATCCCGCTGATAGAGATCGTGACCAAGCCGATCGAGGGAACCGGCAGGCTCGCCCCGGAGCTGGCCCGCGCCTACGTCACCACGTTGCGAGAGGTGATGCGCAATCTCGACGTGTCCGACGTCAGGATGGAGCAGGGGTCGTTGCGTTGTGACGCGAACGTGTCGCTGCGCCGCTCACCGTCGGACCCCCTGGGCACCCGCTCCGAGACGAAGAACGTCAACTCGCTGCGGTCGGTGGAGCGGGCGGTGCGCCACGAGATCCGGCGTCAGGCAGCGCTGCTGGACGCCGGCGGTCGGGTCGTGCAGGAGACCCGGCACTGGCACGAGGACACCGGCTCGACCACCTCGGGGCGGTCCAAGGAGCAGGCGGAGGACTACCGGTACTTCCCGGAGCCGGACCTGGTCCCGGTCGCGCCGGTCGCGGACTGGGTGGAGCGGTTGCGCAGCGAGCTTCCGGCCCCCGCGTCGGTACGCCGGCGTGAGCTGCAGGCCCGCTGGGGGATGTCGGACCCGGAGATGCAGACGCTCGTCAATGCCGGAGCCGTTGACCTGGTCGGTGACACCGTCGGCGCCGGCGCTGCGGTCGACGCGGCCCGCAAGTGGTGGCTCGGCGAGCTGGCCCGCCACGCAAACGAGCGGGGCACCGACCTGTCAGCGCTGCCGATCACGCCGGCCCAGGTGGCGCGCCTGGTGCAGCTCGTCGAAGACGGGACACTGAACGACCAGCTGGCTCGGCAGGTGATCGAGGGGGTCCTGGCCGGCGAGGGTGAGCCCGACCAGGTCGTGGAGCGTCGGGGCTTGGCAGTGGTCAGTGACGACGCTGCGCTGACCGCCGCGGTCGACGAGGCCTTGGCGGCCGACCCGGAGGTCGCCGAGAAGATCCGCGGCGGCAAGGTCGCCGCCGCCGGCGCGATCGTGGGGGCGGTGATGAGGGCCACCCGTGGCCAGGCGGACGCGGGACGGGTCCGCGAGCTGGTCCTGGAGCGCTGCACGTAGGTCGGGAATCGTTCCTCGCGGGATTGGCTGCTCACTCGCCGACGCGGCCGTCGATGAGCTCGCGTACGACGTCGACATGACCGGCGTGGCGGGCATACTCCTGCAGCAGGTGCAGCAGCACCCGGTCGAGGGTCGCCGGGTCGGCACCGTCCCAGCGCTCTCCTGGCGCGCCGACCTCGTCCAGGTCGTGTCGCAGCACGATCGCGCGGGTGAGGGCGCCGCGGTTGCGCAGGTCGGCGAGCACATCAGACACCGCCTCGTCGGCCCCGACGTGCCAGCTGCCGGCGCGGCGGTCACCCCAAGGGTCGGCCACGGAGCGGCCCTCGAAGCCCCACTCGAGCCAGCGCATCTCCACGTACGTGAGATGCCGGACCAGCTCCAGCAGTGACCATCCCGATGGTAGGCGGCTGCGCCGCAGCTCGGCCTCGTCCAGACCGGTCACCTTGTCCAGGACCACCTCGCGGAAGTAGTCGAGGTAGCCGAGGAGGACCTCCGCCCGGGAGGAGGCCGGGCGGGTGGGGTCGGGAAACGGCCGGGTCATGGGCTGCCGGCGAGGGTGAGCCGCAGGATGCGGTCGTCGCCGTCACGGACGGAGCCGCGGCCGTCACGGTTGCTGGTGGTCACCCACAGCGATCCGTCCGGCGCGAGCGCGACCGTGCGCAGCCGGCCGTACCGCTCGTTCAGCAAGGCACGCGGCTTGCCGGCTCGTCCGCCGGGGATCGGGATCTGCCAGAGCCGCTCACCTCGCAGGCCGGCCATGAACACCGAGTCGCCGGCAACAGCGATGCCGCTGGGAGAGGCCACTGAGGTGCGCCACTGCCGCACCGGGTCGACGAACCGGTCGCTACCCGAGCGCCCCTCCACCTCCGGCCAGCCGTAGTTACCCCCAGCCTCCACGCGGTTGAGCTCGTCCCACTCGTTCTGGCCGAACTCGGCCGCCCACAGCTGACCGCGGGAGTCCCACGCGAGCCCCTGCACGTTGCGATGCCCGAGGCTGTAGACGGGGGAGCCCTCGAACGGGTTGTCCGGCGCCGGGCCGCCGTCCGGGCTGATCCGCAAGATCTTCCCGCCCAGCGAGCGCTTGTCCTGGGACAGCTCCGTACGCCCCGCCTCCCCGGTGCCGACGTAGAGCATGCCGTCGGGGCCGAAGCCGATCCGCCCACCGTTGTGGATCGGCCCGGCCGGGATGCCACCGAGGATCCTGCGCTGGCCCGACAGCTGCTGCCCGTCATAGGTCATGCGCACCACGCGGTTCTCGTCGCCGGCGGTCAGATAGGCAAAGACCAACCGGTCCTCCGCGAAGGTCGGAGAGACCGCGATGCCGAGCAGCCCGCCCTCGCCGACCCCGTCGACACCCTGGACCCGCCCCACGTCCCCGACGTCCCCGTCGGAACTGACGAGCCGGATGCGCTCGGAGTCGCGCTCGCTGACCAGCGCCGAGCCATCGGGCAGGAAGGCCAGGCCCCATGGGACTTCCAGCCCTCGTGCCACCGTGCCGGCCAGGCGGGGCCGAGGGACCGCAGCGACCGAGTCCGTCGGCGCCGACGACGGAGTGGAGGAAGTCGGCGCCGGGCCTGCATCAGTGGGCTGCTCAAGGTCGCCGACGTCGGCGGTGTCCCCGCTGCAGCCGGCAAGCAGCAGCACGGCGCCGAGCGTCGCCGCGGCGGCTGTGCTGGCAGGTCGCATCAGTCCGACCCTACGTTCCGCGGTGGCTATGGTCGGGGGGTGCTGCGCGCCGACCTCGTCCTGGAGGGCGGGGGCGTCAAGGGAGTCGGCCTCGTGGGGTCCGTGGCCACGTTCGCTCGCGCCGGCTACTCGTTTCCCCGGGTCGCGGGCACCTCCGCCGGAGCGGTCGTTGGAGCGTTCGTCGTGGCACTCCAACGGGCCGGCGAACCGTTGGAACGCCTCGAGGACGTGGCCCGCACCCTGGACTATCGCCGGCTGCGTGACCGGGGTGCGGTAGGCCGGCTGGCCGGGCCGCTCGCCCGGGTCGTCGACGGGCTCTCGCTCGCCTTCGACGGGGGGATCTTCGAGGGCGACTACCTGCGGTCATGGGTGCGCGGCGCCCTCGGGGACCTCGGCGTCCGCACGTTCGGCGACCTGCGTCAGCCCGACGAGGGCAGCGCGCTGCCCCCGGAGCACCGCTATGCCCTGCTGGTGACCGCGAGCGACGTGAGCCGCAGACGCCTGGTCCGTCTGCCATGGGACTACCCGGCCTACGGCCTCGACCCGGACGAGCAGGAGGTGGCCGACGCGGTCCGGGCGTCGGCCTCGATCCCCTTCTTCTTCGAGCCGGTCACCCTGCGGGCGCCCGGCGCGGCAGAACGCCCCGTGGTGTCCACGCTGGTGGACGGCAGCGTCCTGTCCAACTTCCCGATCGCGCTGTTCGACCGCACGGACGGTCGGCCGCCGCGCTGGCCGACCTTCGGGGTGCGGCTCTCGATGCGACCCGAGGGTCGGGCCCTCACCATGGAGGTCCGGGGCACTGTGTCCTTGGCGCTGTCGCTGGTCGAGACGATGCTCGAGGCGTGCGACGCACAGCACATCGACGACCCGTGCGTGCAGGTGCGCAGCGTGTTCGTCGACACCGGTGGCATCTCCCCGGTCGACTTCACCATCACCGACCAGATGCAGGAACAGCTCCTGCTCGCCGGACACGAGGCGGCCGGCGGCTTCCTCGCCCGGTGGGACTGGACGGGCTACCTGGCGGGGTGCCGCCAGTTCGAGGAGAGCCGATGAGGGTCTGGGTGCCGTACGTCGAGATGGCTGACCTGGCGCGCGCCCGCCCCGACGTCGAGGTCGACGTGTACGACGGGGTCTCCGGGCCGCCACAGTCCCTCGACCAGGTGGAGCTCTACGTCCTTCCCTACCTGCAGGGCAGGGGGCCGGCCCGGTTGATGGCGGCCATGCCGCGGCTGCGCGTCGCACAGACCCTCACCGCCGGCGTGGACGACGTGCTCCCGCTGGTTCCCGACGGCGTCACCCTGTGCAACGCCCGGGGCGTCCACGACGCGTCGACGGCCGAGCTCGCGGTGGCGCTGGTGCTCGCCTCGCTCCGCGGGATCCCGGACTTCGTGCGCGACGGGGCGCTCGGGCGCTGGCACGGGGATCGCCGGGACTCGCTGGCCGACCGCAGGGTCCTCCTCGTCGGCTACGGATCCGTCGGGGCGGCGGTGGAGCGCAGGCTGGAGGGGTTCGAGTGCGACGTACGCCGGGTGGCGCGCCGAGCCCGGGACGGGGTGCACGGGTTCGCCGACCTGCCGCACCTGCTTACTGAGGCCGATGTCGTCGTCCTCACCGTGCCGATGACTGAGGAGACCCGAGGCATGGTCGATGCCCGGTTCCTGGCAGCGCTGCCGGACGATGCTCTGCTCGTCAACGTCGCCCGCGGCCCGGTGGTGCGCACGGACGACCTGCTCGCCGAGGTGACCAGCGGCCGGCTGCGCGCCGCGCTCGACGTCACCGACCCTGAACCGCTGCCCGAGCAGAACCCCCTCTGGTCGTGCCCGAACGTCCTCATCAGCCCGCACGTGGGCGGAAACACCAGCGCGTTCCTGCCGCGGGGCCTGCCGGTTGATCGAGGAGCAGCTGCGCCGGATCAGCGTCGGGGAGCCGCTGCTCAACGTTGTCAGCGGCGCCTACTGAGAGCGCGGCCGCCATGTCACGGGTGGAGCTGCGCCGGCCGAGCGATGTCGATGAGCTCGCGGGAGGCGGCGGGGACGACC
>JACCUZ010000448.1 GCA_013698395.1 Sporichthyaceae bacterium | reverse complement strand
CCCCGCGACCGTGTCGTCGCCCAGCACGATCTGCTCACCCCTGAACGCGTCGATGCTGGCCACGACGACGACCCCGGCGAGACCCAGTGACACCGCGGCGGCAGACAACCGCTGAGGCAGTGGGGCGTCCAGGTCGTCCGAGCGACCGATCGGAGCCCTGGTCAGCATGAGTCCGAAGAGCAGAAGCACGACAACAGCTCCGACGTAGATGAGCACCTGCACCAGCGCGACGAACTCAGCGGAGAGCAGCAGGTAGCAGCCGGCCACCGCAGCGAGACACACCACCAGCCACAGTGCCGCGTGGACGAGCTGGCGGGTGGTGACGACGAGCAGCGCGGCGCCCACGGCGACGACGCCGAGAAACCCGAAGAGGGTCTCGACCAGGGTCACGACCCGGTCGCCTTGTCGGCCGCCTTCTGCGCCGCCTCGACCTCCTTGGCGCGCACGCCGTGCTCGTCGTGAGCAGGCGGCGGAGGCACGGTCCGCATCCACTCGCCGAGCCGCTCCTTGCCATGGGTGAGGTCTCGGATGTCGAGCTCGGCGTACTCGAACTCCGGTGACCAGAACAGGGCGTCGAACGGGCAGGCTTCGATGCAGATCCCGCAGTACATGCACAGCGAGAAGTCGATGTCGAAGCGGTCGAGGACGTTGCGCTGCCGCTCGCGCCCACCGGGCGGCGCCGGGATCGTCTCCTTGTGCGAGTCGATGTAGATGCACCAGTCCGGGCACTCCCGCGCGCACAGCATGCAGACCGTGCAGTTCTCCTCGAGCAGGGCGATGACGCCCCGGCTGCGCGGGGGCAGCTCGGGCTTGACGTCTGGGTACTGCGCCGTGACGGACCGGCGACCCATCGTCCGAAGCGTGACGACCAGCCCCTTGGCCAGGCCCGCGCCGGGCACCTTCATCCCACCATCACCGCCACCACTCCTGTCAGAGCCAGCTGGCCGAGTGCCACCGGCACCAGCCCCTGCCAGGCCAGCCGCTGCAGCTGGTCCTCGCGCAGCCGCGGGTAGGAGACCCGCAGCCAGATCACGACGAACGCCAGAAGCATCGTCTTGGCGAGGGTCCACACGACCCCCGGAGCCCCCCACAGCGCCTCGTCGAACGGCCCCTTCCACCCACCGAGGAACAGCACCGTGGTCAGCGCACAGAGCACGACGATGCCGGCGTACTCCGCGAGCAGGAACAGCGCGAACCGCAGACCGGTGTACTCCGTGTAGGCGCCGAAAATGATCTCGGAGTCCGCGACCGGCATGTCGAAGGGTGGACGCTGCAGCTCGGCGAGCCCCGCCAGGAAGAACACCGCCGCGCCGGGGAGCTGCCAGAGCAGCCACCACGGCTGCCAGGCGTCGACGATGCCCGGCAGCGACAGCGTGCCGGCAGCCATCGCGACCGACGCCGCGGCGAGCAGGAAGGGAAGCTCGTACGCCATGAGCTGGGCCGCGGAGCGCAGCCCGCCCAGCAGGGAGAACTTGTTTGCGCTGGCCCAGCCCGCCATGAGGGAGCCGAGCACTCCGACGCCCATCACGGCGAGGACGAAGAAGAGCCCGGCGTCGAGGTCGTGGCCCACCCACCCCGGCGCGACGGGGATCGCGACGATCACAACCAGGTAGGGGATCAGCGCGACCGCGGGTGCCAGCTTGAACACCGCCCGGTCGGCCGCCGCCGGGACGACGTCCTCCTTCTGCGCGAACTTCACCCCGTCCGCCACCAGCTGGGCCCAGCCGTGGAAGCCGCCCGCGTACATCGGCCCCAGCCGGCTCTGCATGTGGGCCATCGCCTTGTGCTCGGTCTGCCCGACGAGCAGCGGCAGCGTCAAGAATGCCCCCAGCACCAGGACGATCCGCAGCGCGACCTCGAGCACCTCACTCACTGCAGCGGCTCCGACCGCGGCCCCCACGCTTCGGGATCAGGCACGCCCGGCGGTCGGGTCTTGCGCCGGGCCGGCGCCGCGGCGCTTCCGGGACCGACGTCGGAGTCGGACTCCCCGGGCTCCTTCGCGCCGGGCCAGGCCTTTGCCGCCCGGGCGGCGAGGACGAAGTCCTTGCGCAGGGGGTGACCCTCGAAGCCGTCGGGCAGCAGGAGCGGCACCAGGTGCGGGTGACCGGCGAACACCACGCCGAACATCTCGTAGGTCTCCCGCTCGTGCCAGGACGCCCCCGCGAACACCCCGGTGGCCGTGGGCAGCGTCAGGTCCTCCGCCGGAGCCCTGGTGCGCAGCAGCAGGTGCGCACGCCGGTCTACCGACCACAGGTGGACCACGACGTCGATGCCCGGGGACTCCGCCGCGTCGAGCTGGTCGACCCCGGTCAGCCAGTCGAAGTAGGTGAACCCCTCCTCGTCCCGCGCCCTCGTGAGCGCGGGCACCCAGTCCGCCGGCACCACGTCCACCGCCCCGTTTCCATGATCATGAGGGTGAGACGGGCCGCCCCGGCCCGTTTCCCCCTCACGATCAGCGGAAGTGGGGGATGGGGTGGCGGTCACGGGCCGTCACCGACCGGGATCGACCGGATGGGGCCGGAGGGCGCGCGCGACCGGTACCGCTCGCCCAGTGACTCCGCGGCGATCTTCTCCTGCAGCCGCAGGATGCCCTGCAGCAGAGCCTCCGGCCGGGGCGGGCAGCTGGGGACGTAGACGTCGACCGGCACGATCTGGTCGACACCCTTGGTGACGCAGTAGGAGTCCCAGTAGGGGCCGCCGGAGTTGGAGCAAGCGCCGAAGGAGATGACGTACTTCGGCTCGGGCATCTGCTCGTAGAGCCGCTTGACGGCCGGCGCCATCTTGTCGGTGACCGTGCCGCTGACGACCATGAGGTCCGCCTGGCGCGGTCCGGGGGCGAACGGGATGACCCCGAGCCGGATGAAGTCGTGGCGCGACATCGACGAGGCGATGAACTCGATCGCGCAGCAGGCCAGGCCGAAGTTGAACACCCACAGGGAGTACCGGCGGCCCCAGTTGAGGATCAGCCGCATCGGCTCGGGCGCGGCGCGCTGCAGACCCCCGACGGTCGGGTGCGGGAGGTCTACTGCCACGTGAGGACCCCCTTGCGCCACGCGTACAGCAGGCCCACGGCGAGAAAGCCGATGAACACGAACATCTCCACCAGAGTGGTCATCCCGAAGCCGGGGGCGGCAAAGACCGTCGCCCAGGGGAAGAGGTAGATCGCGTCGACAGCGAAGATCACGTAGAGGTAGGTGAAGACGTAGTAGCGGACGTGGCTCTGTGCCCACCCCTCGCCGACGGGGTCGACCCCGCACTCATAGGTCAGCGCCTTGTCCCCGCCCGGCACGGTCACCCGCAGGAGCCGGTTGGCGGTGAACGCGACCGTGACGAACGCCACACCGACGAGGAGGACCAGCCCGACCAGGGCATATCCACCGTAGAAGCCGTCCACCCGCGCGCCTCCTCGCTCTCGGCCGGGACTCTAGCGGCACGACGGACTTACGCGGACGTAACATGAGGTAGTGGCGACCAAGGGCGTGCGGCAGCTCGACCGGGTGATCATCCGGTTCGCGGGCGACTCCGGCGACGGCATGCAGCTCACCGGTGACCGATTCACCACCGAGACCGCGTCCTTCGGGAACGACCTGTCGACGCTGCCGGACTTCCCTGCAGAGATCCGCGCACCAGCGGGCACCCTCCCGGGGGTGTCGGCCTTCCAGCTGCACTTCGCCGACCACGACATCATGACTCCGGGCGACCGCCCAGACGTCCTCGTCGCGATGAACCCTGCGGCGCTCAAGGCCAACCTGGACGACCTCGAGCGCGGCGCGGACATCATCGTCAACACCGACGAGTTCACCAAGCGCAACCTGACCAAGGTCGGCTACCCGAGCAACCCGCTCGACGACGGCTCGCTCGAGGCCTACAACGTGCACCCGATCGCGCTGACGTCGATGACGGTGGAGGCGCTCAAGGACTTCGACATCTCCAAGAAGGAGGCGGAGCGGGCGAAGAACATGTTCGCGCTCGGCCTGCTGTCCTGGCTCTACAACCGGCCCACCGAGGGGACGCTGGCGTTCCTGCGCACGAAGTTCGCCCGCAGCCCGCAGATCATGGAGGCCAACGTCACGGCCTTCGAGACCGGCTGGTCTTTCGGCGAGACGACCGAGGACTTCTCGGTGTCCTACGAGGTGAAGCCGGCCCAGCTGGCGCCGGGGAGGTACCGCAACATCTCCGGCAACCTCGCCCTGTCCTACGGGCTGGTGGCGGCCGCCCAGCGCAGCGGGCTGCCGTTGTTCCTCGGCTCCTACCCCATCACCCCCGCCTCGGACATCCTGCACGAGCTGTCCAAGCACAAGCGGTTCGGCGTTCGGACCTTCCAGGCCGAGGACGAGATCGCCGCGGTGGGCGCCGCACTGGGTGCGGCGTACGGCGGGTCGCTCGCCGTGACGTCCACCTCCGGCCCGGGACTGGCGCTCAAGGCGGAGACGATCGGGCTCGGCGTCTCGCTCGAGCTGCCGCTGATCGTGGTCAACGTGCAGCGGGCCGGGCCGTCGACGGGTATGCCGACGAAGACCGAGCAAGCCGACCTGCTGCAGGCGATGTTCGGTCGTAACGGCGAGGCGCCGGTACCCATCGTCGCGCCCCGGTCACCCGCCGACTGCTTCGACACGGCCCTCGAGGCGGCGCGGATCGCGACGACGTTCCGGGTGCCGGTGATCCTGCTCTCCGACGGCTACCTGGCCAACGGGTCAGAGCCGTGGCGGATCCCCGAGGTGGCCGACCTGCCCGACCTCCACGTGCAGTTCGCGACCGAGACCAACGCGGAGGTGGACGGCAGGGCCACCTTCCTGCCCTACGTCCGCGACTCGGCGACGCTGGCGCGTCCGTGGGCGCTGCCTGGGACCGCGGGGCTGGAGCACCGCATCGGCGGCATCGAGAAGGCCGACCGGACCGGGAACATCTCCTACGACCCCGCCAACCACGACTTCATGGTCCGCACGCGGCAGGCCAAGGTCGACGCGGTGGCCGCGACCATCGGTCCGACCGAGGTGGAGGACCCGTCCGGGCGGGCCCGGGTGCTGGTGCTCGGCTGGGGATCGACGTACGGTCCGATCGGCGCCGCCTGCCGCCGAGTCCGTGCTGCGGGGAAAGACGTGGCACAGGCCCACCTGCGCCACCTCAACCCGTTCCCCGCCGACCTCGGCGAGGTGCTGCGCCGCTACGACAAGGTGCTGGTCCCCGAGATGAACCTGGGCTACGGCTTCGGTGGCCAGCTGTCGATGCTGCTCCGCGCTAAGTACCTGGTCGACGCGGTCGGCTACAACCAGGTCAGGGGCATGCCGTTCAAGGCCGACGAGCTCGCCGCTGTGATCACCACCGTGACCGAGGACCTGCCATGACCCAGAACTTCCCCTCGCTCTCCCTCGTGCCGAAGGCGCGCGAGGCGCAGTCGGCCAAGGACTTCAAGACCGACCAGGAGGTGCGCTGGTGCCCGGGCTGCGGGGACTACGCCGTCCTGGCGGCGGTGCAGTCCTTCATGCCGGAGCTGGGACTGGCCCGGGAGAACATCGTGTTCGTCTCCGGCATCGGCTGCTCGTCACGGTTCCCGTACTACATGGACACCTTCGGGATGCACTCGATCCACGGTCGCGCGCCCGCGATCGCCACCGGGCTTGCCGCGTCCCGGCAGGACCTCTCGGTGTGGGTCGTCACCGGTGACGGTGACGCGCTCTCGATCGGCGGCAACCACCTCATCCATGCGCTGCGTCGCAACGTCAACCTGAAGATCCTGCTGTTCAACAACCGGATCTACGGGCTGACGAAGGGCCAGTACTCCCCCACGTCCGAGCTCGGCAAGATCACGAAGTCCACCCCGCTCGGCTCGCTGGACTCGCCGTTCAACCCGGTGTCGCTGGCGCTTGGCGCAGAGGCGTCGTTCGTGGCGCGCTCGATCGACTCCGACCGCAAGCACCTGACGGCGGTGCTGCGGGCGGCAGCAGCACACCGGGGGACCGCCCTGGTCGAGATCTACCAGAACTGCAACATCTTCAACGACAATGCCTTCGAGCCGCTCAAGGACCCCGCGACCCGGGACGAGGTGACGATCCGGCTCGAGCACGGGCAGCCCATCACCTGGGGGGCCGGGGCGGAGCACGGTGTGGTGCGCTCGCCGGACTCGTCACTGAAGGTGGTCGAGACGGCCGACGTCCCGGCGTCGGACCTGGTGGTCCACGACGCCCACGCCATGGACCCGTCGCATGCGTTCGACCTCTCCCGGCTCGCCGAGACGTCGCTGGCTCGCACACCGATCGGGGTGTTCCGTGACGTCGACCGGCCGGTCTACGACGACCTGATGCGCGAGCAGATCGACCGGGCAACCGGTACGCAGGGCGGGCCGGCCGGCGAGGATGAGCTGACCGGCTTGCTGGCCGGGTCGGACACCTGGACGGTGCGCTAGACCGAAGTTACTGCAGTGACCTCCGAGCCCCTGGTGAGCAGGAGGTTCGCTGTGAGCAGCCCGTACTCGATCTGCGGCCTCTTCTTCTTCCCGTCCCGGGAGTAGCCCCGTTTGGCCAGCGGGCAGTGCGCGCCTTCCACCCACCCCAAGGTCAGGTCGAACAGCGCCATCCGCGCGGGGTCCGCTTCGACCGCGAGGTGGCGGGCCAGCAGCACGTCCATCGCCGCGTACACCTCGTCGGTGGAGGCGTCCGCGACACCGAGGTCGGCGCGGGTGGTGTCGGCCCACCACGATGTCGTGGCCAGCTTCGAGCGGGGGCGCACCACCCGGGCGATCACCAGCTGCTGCCCTTGAGCCCACCCTCGATCCACCCGACCACGTGCGGGGGTAGCGCGGACAGCTGGGCCACCGTCTCGTTGCGAGCTTGCCGCCCTCGCGGAACGT
This sequence comes from Sporichthyaceae bacterium, assembly GCA_013698395.1. Classification (GTDB taxonomy): domain Bacteria; phylum Actinomycetota; class Actinomycetes; order JACCUZ01; family JACCUZ01; genus JACCUZ01. The sequence goes on along the minus strand of JACCUZ010000448.1, from coordinate 379 downwards.
CCGACGCAGGTACGCCAGCTTTCCGCGCGGCGCGGGCCACCCTTCCGGCTCGATTCGCTGGCCAGGGGTTGTGTCCAGGGTTCGGTTTAGCCTCGGGATATGGGCAGGCGGTGTGGTCGGCGGAACCGAAGTTCTGCTGCGCCGTCGTTGGAGAATCTGGCCGCAGCGGTGCGCCGTTCGGCGGTCCGGGTCGCGGCAGAGCAGGCCCGGCAGCTGCGTCTGGTGGCGGAGCTGGCGGACCGGTGTGAGGCGGAGGCGCTGGCCGAGCTGGCGGAGGGTCCACGGGTCGTGGATCAGCCGCTGCCGGAGGCGGTGGCGGACTCGGCGATGACCGGTGAGGTGATGGTCGTGCTGGGCATCGGGCAGGGCCAGGCGCAGC
>JACCUZ010000438.1 GCA_013698395.1 Sporichthyaceae bacterium | reverse complement strand
CCTCCTCGGCCGCGGCGTCGGCCGCCCGATCCGCCGCGATGCTGCGGCTCACACCGTGGGCCAGGGCGTCCAGCCTGGCGTTGTACTCCGCGAGGGCCCGATCGACGCGTGGCCGGAGGTCGTGGACCTGCTCGGCGGCGGCGGCCACGGCCGCCCGCGCCTCCTCGAGGGTCTCGGCGCGAGCCGAGACCGGGTGCAGCGCCGAGGTCAGCACAACGCCGGCGACCAGTGCAGCCGCGCGCCGCCGGGGACCAGAGCTCACCGCAAGTACGTCGACCGTCCGCGCGGCTGCCTTGACGTCCGGCGCCGGGCCAAGTTCTCCGTTGCTGCATGATCGACCGGGATCAGGACTCCCCGTGGTCCAGGCCCACCGTGCGGCGGGCGGGTGGCGGGTCGGAATCGGGGTGAGCGCGTGACCTTCTGGGAGGCGGTCGCTGTGGCGCTCGCCGGCTTGGGCGCCGGGGCGATCAACACCGTGGTCGGTTCCGGAACTCTGATCACCTTTCCGGTGCTGCTCGCCGTGGGCTACCCGCCGGTCCTGGCCAACGTCAGCAACACGGTGGGGCTGGTGCCGGGGTCGCTGAGCGGAGTCATCGGCTACCGCGCGGAGCTCACCGGACAGGCCCGACGTCTGCTGCGCCTAGGCGCCGCGTCGCTGCTCGGCGGTACCACTGGGGCCGTGCTCCTGCTCGTCTTGCCCGAGCGGGCCTTCCGGGCCATCGTCCCTGCGCTGATCATCCTGGCCTGCGCGCTGGTGGTGGTGCAGCCGAAGCTGTCCGCACGGTTGCGGCGCCACGACGGCGAGCCGCCGGCTGCGGCGCGGCCACTGCTGTACGCCGGCATCTTCGCGACCGGGATCTACGGCGGTTACTTCGGGGCCGCTCAGGGGGTGCTGCTCATCGCCGTCATGGGTCTGCTGCTCGACGACGACCTGCAGCGCGTCAACGCCGCAAAGAACGTGCTCGCGCTGCTCGTCAACGGCGTCGCCGCGCTGGTGTTCATCACCGTCACGGACGTCGCCTGGGCCGCAGCGGGCCTGATAGCCGGAGGATCGGTCGTCGGGGCACAGCTGGGGGCACTCATCGGTCGACGCATTCCCGACGGCGCGCTGCGCGGGGTCGTCGTGGTGGTCGGAGTCCTCGCCGTGGTCCAGATCCTGGGGGACTGAGAAGTGGGCCGGGTTGAGCGCGTCGAGGCAGGCTCTCCGCTGCTGGGTGACTACATCGGCCTCACCGATGTCGCCCTGCGCAGCCGCCGCGAGCCCGCCGAAGGGCTGTTCATGGCCGAGGGCGAGAAGGTGATCCGGCGGGCCGTGGCCGCCGGTCATCCCGTCCGGTCACTGTTGCTGGAGGAGAAGTGGCTGCCCTCGGTCGAGGACCTCGTGTCGGCCGTGGATGCACCGGTGTACGTGGCGTCGCGGGACACCTTGACCGCGGTGACCGGCTATGACGTGCACCGCGGCGCACTGGCGGCCATGACCCGACTCCCTCTGGCAGACCCCGACGAGCTCGTGGCCCGCGCGGTCGCCGGGGCAGGCGAGGGCGGGTGCCGGGTCGCGGTGTTCGAGGACGTGGTGAGTCACACCAACCTCGGTGCCGCGTTCCGCAGCGCGGCTGCCCTCGGTGTCGACGCGGTCCTCCTCACGCCTCGGTGCGCGGACCCGCTTTACCGTCGGTCGGTCCGGGTCTCCATGGGCGCGGTGTTCCAGGTGCCATGGGCCCGCCTGGCCTCCTGGCCGGACGACTTAGCGCTGCTGCGTGCTGCTGGCTTCACGACCGCGGCGCTCGTCCTGGACGACGACGCGGTGACGCTCACCGAGCTGGCAGACCGAACCCGGCTGGGTCAGCTGCAACGGCTTGCTCTGGTGTTCGGGACCGAGGGTGACGGTCTGCGGACAGGGACGACGGCCGCGGCGGATCTGGCGGTCAGAATCCCCATGACCGGGGGCGTCGACTCCCTCAACGTCGCAGCGGCCGCCGCTGTCGTGTTCTGGGCGACGGCAGCGGGGCCGAGAGAGGGAGCTCAGAGCCGCCGGTAGCGCGCCTCTGCGACGCAGTAGACGCCGAAACAGATCAGCCCCAGAGCAGCGATGATCAGCAGCACCTGCCCGAAAGGCGCCTCCGCGACCGACTTCAGCGCGACGTCGAACCCTTGCGCCTTTCCGGGATCATGGTCCAGCGCCGCCTTGATGACAAACATCCCGACCAGGCCGAAGACCAGCCCGCGGGAGACGTAGCCGGCCTGGCCGAGCCGGCGTACTGCCTTGAAGGTCTGTGGGCTCATCGACCCGGTGTTGAGATGCTTCTCGAAGTCGGTCTTGAGCCCTCTGACGGTCAGGCCGATGGCGATGGCGATGATCACCAGCCCAGCGGTGATGACGATGGCTTGCCCACCGGGCCACTCGAGAACCTTCGCCGTCAGGGAGGAGCTGCTGCTCCCTGACGAGGCGGACCCGGTGACCGTGCGGAACGTCAGCAGGGCGAAGGCGATGTACAGGAGCCCGCTTACGGCCGATCCGATCCGCTTGAGGGTGCGCTTGGTGTCGTCGGACTCATCGCGACGGCCCCACGCCGCCTCGCTCAGCCGCCACAGCGCGTAGCCCAGGAAGCCCACGACCATGAGCCACAGGACAACCGTCCCGCCTGGCTGGTCGGCGACCGCTTGCAGGGCGCCCTTCTGGTCGGCCTGCTCGGACTCGCCCAGCGCGATCTGGACGGCGAGGACACCGATCAGGCCGTAGACCAGGCCCTTGGCAAGGAAACCGACCCGAGCGGCCTTCTCGGCCCAGTGGCTGTCGGCGGCCCGCCGGGCGGCGGCCTGCGGGTCGAGCTGGCCGGGGGACATCGGGGTCGTCATGGGGCTCCTCGCGCAAGGGGACATCCCCAGGTACCCGCGCGGCTCCCGGCTCATGCGTCGGATGTCGATCCGGGTCCCGCCGACCACTGGGAAATGCTCGTCCATGCCAAGGACGTCGCGGTAGAAGCGCACCGCCTCGTCGTAAGTCCTCCGATGTTGACCACCGGCTGCCGTCCGCGCACCGGTGGAGCACGACTCACTGCTCGATCTCGGCCAGCACCGCCGGGATCTGTGGTGGCAGCTCTCGGGCGAGGAAGCCCAGCCGGCCGATGGTGGAAGCAAGCCGCTCGCCGGCCCGGCCGTGCAGGTGTGCCGCCCAGACCGCGGCCTGCTCGGGTCCGCAGCCGCGGGCCACCAGGCCTGCGACGATGCCCGCGCGCACGTCTCCCGAGCCGGAGACGCCCAGGCCTGCCGCGCCGCTGGGGTCGCACCACGTGCGGCCGTCCGGTGACACGATCCACGATGTCTCGCCGCCGAGGGAGACCACTGCCTTGGCCTGCTCGGTCAGCAACCGGGCCTGCCCGAGTGGGTCGGCCTCCACGTCGCCCGGCTCGGTGTGCATGGTGTACGCGAGCTCGCCGGGGTTGGGTGTCAGCACGAGCTGTCCATCAAGGTGATGCAGGCACGTGACGTCCTCGGTGACCGCTGCCAAGGCGAGCGCGTCGACGACAACCGGCGTGCCCACGCCCTCGACGACACTCCGCAGCAGCTGGGCACTCTGTTCGGCGTCGGCCAGCCCCGGGCCGACCAGGACGCAGTCGGCTGCCGCGGCCAGCTCATGGATGTGGTCGAGACCCCGCGGGTCCTGCGCGTCGAGGGCGCCGGTCGACGTCTCGGCCACGCTGCACACCAGCGCCTCGGGAAGCGCGACCGCCAGCGCTGCTGCCACGGAGGCGGCGGTGGCCACCTGCAGCTTGCCTGCCCCGCTGCGCAGCGCCGCCTCGGCGGCGAGCAGCAC
>JACCUZ010000432.1 GCA_013698395.1 Sporichthyaceae bacterium | reverse complement strand
CAGCGGCACCAGCGACGACGTAGAACGGCTTGCTGTGGGTGAGGGTCGTGGTCAGGCTCATGGGCTCGTTCTCCTGGTTGTGGCGGACCGCTTGGTGGGGGTAGATCGCTTGGTGGGGGTAGATCGCTTGGTTGCGGTGCGCTTGGTTGCGGCGCGCTTGCTTGCCGTGCGCTTTGTGGTGGTAGGCGGTACGCCCGCCGCGTGCTCGGCGCGGAAGGACTCGTAGATGTCGAGCAACACCCGCTTGTGCCGCTCACCGACGGCGGTGTCGGCCAGCAGCGCAGTGACGACGTCTCCCGAGCCGGGGCCGCGCCGCTCGTCGAGCAGTCCGGCCCGCACGTACAACGTCTCTGCCGAGATCCGCAGCCCCTTGGCGATCTGCTGGAGGATCTCAGCGCTCGGCTTCCTCAGCCCTCGCTCGATCTGGCTGAGGTAAGGGTTGGACACACCCGCGGTCCTGGCCAGCTGCCGCAGCGACACCTGCGCGCTCTCGCGCTGCTCGCGGATGTAGTCACCCAATGAGGAGACGTTCAGGGTTGCCACCAAGCCAGTCTCATCGCAGATGCTAACTGTGGCAAGCGTTTAGCAAGCAGTATCTTCGGTGAGGTACATCACACCGGGGGCAGGCGCCACGAACTGCCCTCGGCCGTATCGCGCACCTCGACACCCAGACCGACAAGCCGGTCACGAACCAGGTCCGACGTCGTGAAGTCCTTGCGGTCCCGCGCGGACCGGCGCAGCTCGAGCAACAGGTCGAGGTAGGGACCGACCACCTCCCCCGGGTCACGGGCGCCGGCCTGGGCCAAGTCCCCCAGCCGCACCACCAGTGCGCGCAGCACCCGCCGAGCGTCCTCGAGCTCACCGCTCTGCCACGTGTCCGCCCGCCACGCCGCGATCGCCGACTCGAGGGCGAGCACCGCAGCGACAGATCCGGGCGTGTCCCCGCGGGCCAGCGCCGCGTCGAAGGCGCTCCGCGCCCGGTCGGCGTCCTCGCGCACCGAGGAGGGTGCGACCTCGGGGATATCGGCCGGTTCCCCCTGGCCCACGGGCACCGCCGGGGCCACCGATCCGTTCTCGTCGCCGCCGAGCAACCGGTCGAGTCGCGGCAGTGGGATATCCGATCCTGGTGCACACGTCGTGGTCACCCCGCGACGGCGCACGCTGAGCCGACCGTTGCCCAGCACGCGCACCGAGGCCCCCGCGACGTCGATGACCGCCGCCGTGTGCTCGTCGACCCCGAGAACCCCGACCTCGTCGGGCAGCTGGTGCTCCAACGCCGCGAGGCGGAGCTCGCCCAGGTAGCAGAACCGGGTGTCATGCGTTCCGCCCTCACGGTTGTCGTAGTGCGGGAGCACCGCGGCGGCGAGCCCGGTGAGACCGCCGAGGAGGTCCAGCCCCTGCTCCCACACCGGGTCGGCACCGACCTTGTAGATCTCGTAGACCGGCACCGCGTGACTGCCGAGGGTCACCGCGGCAGCGCTGCCCATGACCAGGGTGCCGCCCCGGCGGACGACCGCGGTCAGCGCGGCCGGCACCGGGGTGTCGCGCCAACACCTCAGCGCGTACGTCGGGCTGCCCGGTCCGGCGAAGACCCAGGTGGCGCTGTCGAGCAGGGCGAGAGACCGCTCCCCCGCCGCCGGGTCACCTGCCGCCGGCGGCCACCGGACGACATCGACCTCACGGCCCACACTCTGCGCGAAGTAGAGCCGGGTCCGGGCCACCAGCTCGTCGCGGTTCATCTGGAAGGCGAAGGGCGTGTCGAGCATCACGGCCTGGCCCGGCGGCGTCGCGGCCATCAGCTCGCGGTGGATCCGGGCCATGGTGGGCGCCGTCTCGCCGGAGCCCATGACGACGAGCCGGCTCACGACGGGTCTCCTAACCGCCGCTCGACCCGGCGAGCCAGGTCGAGCAGGTCGACGGTCAGGCGGTCAGGCTGCTCGGCGTGCAGGTCGTGGTGGGCACCGGCGTACCACTCGATGGCCGCGTCGGGCAGAAGGTCGAGCGCGGTCTGCACTGGGATGCGCCGAGCCTCCTCCGCGTTGGGCGACATGGCGGGCAGCAGGAGGGCGGGAACCCGGATCTGGGCGTAGAGCGGACGCGGGTCACCGACGTACAGCGAGTGCACGATCTGACGGTGGTGCTCGCGGGTCAAGCGAGCCGCCACGGTGCCGTCGGGACGTTCGACAAAGTTCCCGAGCGTTCCCGCGAGGCCCTCGGCCGGCCAGTTGGGGTGCCATCGCTGAACCTGGGCGGCGAGCTCGTCGAACGTCAGGTGGTCGAACTCGGGAGGTGCCAGCACCGCCCAGCAGTCCTCGAAGGTCGGGAAGCGCTCGGCCAGCATGATCCAGCCGCCGTCGACCAGGGCGAGGCCGGCGA
>JACCUZ010000406.1 GCA_013698395.1 Sporichthyaceae bacterium | reverse complement strand
GACCCACATGGCCCCTGAGAGCGGGAAGGCGTGCAGCAGCACCAGCGCAGGCCCCGCCCCGGCCTGCTCGACATGCAGCTCCACCGTCACGTCGGCACGTTATCGGCCCACGTCGTCGGCAGCGGATAGGCCTCCGGTGCAACGCGCCCCACGATCTCGTCGAGGACCCGGCGCACGGACGGTTCGCCGACCCAGAGGTGCCGGGCGCCCTCGACGCCGACCACCTCCGCCTGCGGGATCCGGGCGAAGCGCTTCCGCGCAGCGGGGGGCCGCAGGTAGTCGTCGAACTCGGGGATCAGGGCCACTACCGGCTTGCCGGACGCTCCCCAGGCGTCGAGGTTGGAATCGTCGGAGAAGCGCAGCGGGGGCGAGAGCAGAATCGCCCCGGTCACCGAGGGGTCCAGGCCGTGCATGAGTGCCAGGTCGGTGCCGAACGACCAGCCGAGCAGCCACCGGTGCGGCAGGACCGGGGCCTCGTGGACCTCCGCGAACTTGATGGCGGCCGCCACGTCGAACCTCTCGCCCACCGCGTTGTCGAATGCTCCCTCGCTGGTCCCCGCAGGCGATGTCGTGCCGCGAGTGTTGAAGCGCAACACAGCGATGCCGGCCAGAGCGGGGAGCCGGAAGGAGGCCTTGCGTAGGACATGGCTGTCCATGAACCCGCCATGGGTGGGCAGCGGGTGCAGGGTGATCAGTGTCGCGACCGGGTCCCGGTCTACCGGCAGCGCGAGCTCCCCCACCAAACGCAGTCCGTCAGCGGTCTCCAGATGTACGGGCGAACGCCGGGCAGGCAGCACCGTCGAGGCGCGGATCTCCTTCGATCCGCCGAACGTCGCGAGATGGTGCTCAGTCATCTGGATCAGTATCTCGGAGCGTCACGGCTGCGCTTGACGCGGGGCGAGCGAGTAGCGCGCGCTCGCCAGCAGGCGGTGTGCCAGTGCCGCCGGTCGGCGACGCCGGCCTCCTCGCCGCCCAGGTCCGGCCAGGCGACGACATGGGGAGTCGCCGGTCGGATCTCATGGTCGCAGCCGGGGCAGCGGTAGGTCCGGGTCGATGCCGACCCCGTCACCTGCCGGACGACCCAGCCGTCCTCATCCGCCCCCATGACGTCAGTCTCCCCGGTGCACGGCCAGTGGGCTAGCGTCCCCTGCCGTGCGCCTGGTCATCGCGACGTGCACCGTCGACTACGTCGGTCGGCTGACCGCCCATCTGCCCAGCGCTACGCGGCTGTTGCTGTTCAAAGCTGACGGCTCGGTCTCGGTGCACGCCGACGACCGGGCCTACAAGCCGTTGAACTGGATGAGCCCGCCGTGCACGTTCCAGGTCGACACGAGCGACCTGCTCGACCTCTGGACGGTGACGAACCGGTCCGGCGAGCGGCTGGTGATCCGGGTCGAGGAGGTTCTGCACGACTCCAGCCATGAGCTCGGCGTCGACCCCGGCTTGGTCAAGGACGGCGTCGAAGCCCACCTCCAGGCGCTGCTGGCCGATCAGATCGAGATCCTCGGTCCCGGCTGGCGGCTGGTTCGCCGTGAGTACCCCACCGCGATCGGCCCGGTGGACCTGCTCTGCCGGGACGACGGCGGGTCGACCGTCGCCATCGAGATCAAGCGGCGCGGCGACATCGACGGGGTGGAGCAGCTCACTCGCTACCTCGAGCTGCTCAACCGCGACCCTCTGCTGAGCCCGGTGCGGGGTGTCTTCGCGGCCCAGGAGATCAAGCCGCAGGCGCGGGTGCTCGCCCGTGACCGCAGCATCGACTGCGTGACCTTGGACTATGACGCGCTGCGCGGCCTGGACGACGTAGGCAGCCGGCTTTTCTAGCCAGACCTGGCGCGAGAGGGTGACGTGGTGCGGGTTGTCGTCGTCGGTGCGGGGGTCATCGGGCTGACGTGTGCGGTCCGCCTCGCCGAGTCGGGGTTCGACACCCATGTCCTCGCCCGCGACCTACCCCCCGAGACGACCTCGGCGGTGGCGGCCGCACTCTGGTACCCCTACCGCGCCGCACCTCGGGACGCGGTGACCCGTTGGTCGGCCCGCACCTACGCCGAGCTCGTCAAGCTCGCCGCCGAGGCGCCGGCATCAGGGGTGCGGGTCGTCCCGGGCGTCGAGCTGCTCGCGGCGTTCGGTGACGGCGCGGCCCCGGAGGGTCCATGGTGGCGCGATGCAGTCGGGTCCCTGGTTCCCGTCCGCGACCCCGCGCCCGGGCGCCCCTGGGGCTGGCGACTGGATCTTCCGGTCGCGGACATGTCGGTCTACCTGGGCTGGCTGTCGGCCAGGCTCACGGCCGCCGGCGGGACACTCACTCGGGTCTGGCTGCCCGAGCTCCCGAACGCTGGGCTGGTCGTCAACTGCAGCGGGCTGGCCGCCCGCTCGCTGGCCAGCGACGACGGGGTGTACCCAGTTCGCGGCCAGGTTGTGCGGGTCGGCCAGGTCGGCGTGACCGAGTGGCTGCTGGACCAAGGTGAGCCCGCACGACCCCTGTACGTGGTGCCCCGCCTGCATGACGTAATCGTCGGAGGGACCGCCGACGAGGGCAACTGGTCGACGACCGCAGAGCCGACCACCGCTGCCGAGCTGCTGAGCCGAGCATCCGTGTTCGTCCCAGAGCTTCGGTCAGCCCCGATCCTCGGCCATCGCGTGGGTCTGCGCCCAGCCCGCGCACAGGTACGGGTCGAGTTCTGCCCCCACCCGGGCGGGGCAGCGGGCGGGGTGGTGCACTGCTACGGCCACGGGGGCGCTGGGGTCACCCTCTCGTGGGGCTGCGCCGACGATGTGCTCGCGATGGTGGAGGAGCTCAGCCGGGCGTCCTGACGGCTGCCCGGAATGGGTCAGGCCGGGACACCGGCCTCCACCGTGAGCACCCGGTGCAGCCCGGTGGCGCGCAGGATGCGCAGCAACCGCGGACCGGCGTCGCGTAGCACGACCCGGCGGTCGGCGTGCTTGGCCCGACGGTCCGCGCTGACCAGCATGGCCAGTCCGGTGGCATCAATCAGCTCCACCCCCGAGACGTCCAAGACGAGGTCGCCAACGCCGGCGTCGATCGCGGCGTGCAGGGTGTCACGAACATCGGACACCGCGTGCACGTCGAGCCGCCCCGTCAGGGCGATCTCATGCCCGGAGGCAACGCTGACGACCATCGAGCCCACCTTTCCCTCAGACAGAGGGAACGGTACGCAGCCGACGCACCAATCCGGGGACGCCACGCTGTGACTGGTGTGACCGATGATAAAATAGAACCACCGCGGCGTCGAACCCGGCTCCTCCGTTACTCCGTGTAGCGATAGAAGCCCTGTCCGCTCTTTCGGCCGAGATCACCGGCAGCGACCATCCTGGAGAGGATCTCCGGGGGAAAGAACTTCTCGTCCGCGGTGCCGGAGTAGATGTTCAGGCTCGCGTTACGCAGGATGTCCACTCCCGTGAGGTCGATGGTCGCGAGCGGGCCCATGGCGTGCCCGAAGCCGAGTCGGCAGGCGGTGTCGATGTCATCGGCGCTCGCCACGCCGGCCTCGACCAAGCGCACCGCTTCCATCACCAGCGCGCAGATCAGTCGCGTGGTGACAAAGCCGGCGACGTCGCGGTTGACGACGACGCAGGTCTTGCCGACTGACTCGGCGAAGGAACGCGCCTTATCCAGGGTCTCCTTGCTTGTCCGTCGCCCGCGGACCAGCTCGCACAGCGCCATCATCGGGACTGGCGAGAAGAAGTGGGTTCCGACCACGGCCTCCGGCCGCGACGTGACGGCCGCGATCTGGGTGATCGGGATGGCACTGGTGTTGGTAGCGAGGACGACGCCCTCAGCGCAGACCCGGTCCAGATCGCGAAAGATCGCCTGCTTGACGTCGAGCTGCTCGAAGGCAGCCTCCACCACGATGTCCGCAGTTCCGGCCGCCTCCAGGTCGGTCGTCGTCTCGATGCGGGCGAGCGTCTCATCCGCGGCGGACTGCTCGAGGCGGCCCTTGGCCACGAACCGGGCCAACGACGTCTCGATGGCAGCCCGGCCACGGGCGAGGGCCTGGTCGGTCACGTCGCGCAGAACGACGGAGTGACCCGCCGAGGCCGCGACCTGGGCGATGCCGGAGCCCATCAGGCCGGCGCCGACGACGGCAAGCTTGCTTGGCATGGGCTCTCCTGCGGGCTGACGGCGGCACCGCGGGAGCCTATCCACCTCGAAGCGGGGCAGGATGGTTCGGTGCCGGACTGGAGGAGCCTGATCATCTCCGTCGTGATGGTCGGTGTCCTCGCGCTGCTCCTGCGGTGGGCGTTCGGCGGTCGCGGCCGGTCGCTGGTGGAGCGTCAGTCACGGCTGGGGCACGAGGACGAGTACGGGCTGCTCGTGTCCATCTCCTCCCCGGCGACGTTCATCGACGGGGAGGTGTCTCGCCAGCGGCTGGCCGCCGCAGGGATCAAGGCCTCTCTTGTCACGACCTCGGACGGGCCGCGGCTGATGGTCTTCCGGGCCGATGAGGCTCGAGCGCGGCGGATCCTCGCTGGCTGACAGGTCTGCGATAAGGCGCCGGCTGACGCGATGTCAGCCGTACAGCGCGGCGTCCGGGTCGGGCTCTCGGGTCACGTCCGCGCCGAGGGCCCGCAGCTGACCGTCGAAGCCCGGGTAGCCCCGGTCGACATGGGCGATGTCGCTGACGTAGGTCACGCCGTCCGAGACCAGCCCTGCCAACGTCAGCGCCGCGCCGGCGCGGATGTCGCTGGCACGGACGGGGGCCCCTGACAGCTGCGGCACCCCTCGAATCACGGCGTGATGACCATCCGTGCGCACGTGCGCGCCCAGGCGAGCCAACTCGCTGGCGAAGACGAAGCGGCCCTCGAAGATGTTCTCCGTGATCATCGCTGCGCCGTCCGCTATCGAATTGAGCGCCATGACCAAGGGCTGCAGGTCCGTGGCGAGTCCCGGGTAGGGCAGGGTCACGGCATCGACGGCGATGGGACGGCGATCCATCCGGACCCGGAAACCGTCCTCGAGCAAATCCACGCGGGCGCCCGCCGCGGCCAGCTTGTCCAGTGCTATCTCGAGGTGCGTCGCGCGGGCTCCGTGCACCGCGATGTCCCCCCGGGTCATGGCCGCTGCGAACGCCCAGGTTCCGGCCACGATCCGATCCGGAACGATCGCGTGGGTGGTCGGCGACAGGCCGTCTACGCCTTCGATCGACAGGGTCGAGGTGCTGAGGCCGTCGATCTTCGCCCCCATCTGCTGAAGCATCTGACACAGGTCGACGATCTCGGGTTCCCGCGCGGCGTTGTCGATGACCGTGACACCGGTCGCGAGCACAGCAGCCATGAGGACGTTCTCGGTGGCTCCGACGCTCGGAAAGTCCAGCCACACCGTCGCGCCGGTAAGCCCACCTGGCGCGCGGGCGATGATGTAGCCGTGCTCGTTATCCAGCTCCGCCCCGAGCTTCGCCAGGCCCGCGATGTGGAAGTCCAGCGGGCGGCTGCCGATCGCGTCACCCCCCGGCATGGCCACCTCGGCCTCACCGCATCGGGCCAATAGCGGTCCCAGGACGCAGATCGACGCCCGGATGCGCCGTACCAGGTCATAGTCGGCCTGGTGACCGAGCTTGGCGGGGACGTCGACCACGACGGTCGACGAGGCTGGGTCGTAGTCGACACCGCACCCGAGGCGACGGAGCAGCTCGCCCATGATCTCGACGTCGAGGATGTGCGGGACATCGGTCAGTGTGGTCTGCCCCTCGGCCAGCAAAGCCGCGGCCATGACCTTGAGCACGCTGTTCTTGGCACCCGTCACATGGACGTCTCCGCGCAGCCGGGCGCCCCCCACGACACGAAACCGCTCCATGCGCGGCATCGTAGGCTCGCGGCCATGGTCAATCTGACGCGCATCTACACCCGCACCGGCGACGACGGCACGACCGGCTACGGCGGACGGGGCCGCATCAGCAAGAACGACGCGCGGCTGGAGGCCTACGCCGGCTGTGACGAAGCCGGTGCGTTCCTCGGCGTGGCATTGGCGACCGGCTCGCTCGACGACGGCGTGGTTACGGTGCTACAGCGGGTGCAGAATGACCTCTTCGACGTCGGCGCCGACCTGTGCACGCCGATCGAGCCGGACCCGGCGTATCCCCCGCTGCGCATCGTGCAGGAGCAGGTCGACGGGCTCGAGCGGGAGATCGACCGCTTCAACGCCGAGCTGGCCGACCTGCGCTCGTTCGTCCTGGCCGGCGGTACGCTCGCCGCCGCCCACCTCCACGTCGCACGCACGGTCGTACGCCGGGCCGAGCGGGCAACCTGGCGGGCGCTGGAAGACCATCCGGACACGGTGAACCGGCTGACCGCGACCTACCTCAACCGCCTCTCCGACCTCCTCTTCGTCCTGGCCCGCTATGTCAACCGGGCCTCCGGCGACGTCCTCTGGGTGCCCGGCGCCAATCGCTGACGAAGCCCCGACGGTCTGCTCCGCTGTCAACCGTGGGCGCTCAGGCCACGGGACATCCCGGTCCTGGGGGCAAGACTAGGCCCGCGCCTGGGCGCCGCTCGGTCACGTTGGCGTAGCCCTCGCCGGGGGCATACCCCTCGCCGGGGCCGTAGCCGGGCAGCGGCTCGGGACCGGTCCGGACCAGGATGCCGGTGAGCATCCTGGTGTCCACGCTCCCGTCGCCGTGCAGGACCGTGTGCACAAGGCGCCGGGTCTTGTGCTCGTGATGACGCCGGCACCGCGGGACCATCGACGCGGCGCTGGTCGGTCCCCGCGGCCACGCCTCGACATGGTCCAGGTC
>JACCUZ010000392.1 GCA_013698395.1 Sporichthyaceae bacterium | reverse complement strand
TGGCGAACGGACCCGGCGAAATGAGCCGGCTGCCCTCAGCCCCCGGTGATCGCCGCGACGAGCTGCTCCGCGGTGTCGCACCGGTCGAGCAGCTCACCGACGTGCTCCTTGGTCCCGCGCAGGGGCTCCATCGTGGGCACTCGCTGCAGCGAGTCACGCCCCGGCAGGTCGAAGATGACCGAGTCCCAGGACGCGGCGGCGATGTCGTCCGGGTACTTCGCGAGGCAGCGCCCCCGGAAGTAGGCACGGGTGTCATGCGGCGGCTCGGTGACCGCCCGGTCGACCTCCGCGTCGGTCACGATCCGCTCGAAGCGCCCGCTCGCGAGCAGCCGGTTGAACAAGCCCTTGTCGGGACGAACGTCGGAGTACTGGAGGTCGACAGCCTGCAGCCGGGCCGAGGACCAGTCCAGCCCGTCCCGGCTGCGGTAGCCCTCGAGGATGGTCAGCTTCGCCACCCAGTCCAGCTCGCGCGACAAGGACATCGGGTCGCTCTCCAGGCGGGTGAGCACCGACTCCCACCGGTCGAGCACGTCGACTGTGACGTCGTCGGCGTCCGAGCCGAATCGGTCCTCGACGTACTTGCGGGCCTGTTCGGCGTACTCCATCTGCAGCTGCACGGCGGTGAGCGTCCGCCCGGAACGCAACGTCACGAGCTCGCGCAGCGACGGGTCGTGCGACACGGCGTGCAAGGTCGCCACGGGGCGGTCCACACCCAGGTCGACCGCGAGGAACCCGTCCTCGATCATCGCCAGGACCAACGCGGTGGTGCCGAGCTTGAGGTAGCTCGACACCTCGGCAAGGTTGGCGTCACCGATGATGACGTGCAGCCGGCGGTACTTCTCGGCCACCGCATGCGGCTCGTCGCGGGTGTTGATGATGGGCCGCTTCAGTGTCGTCTCGAGGCCGACCTCGACCTCGAAGAAGTCGGCCCGCTGGGAGACCTGGAAGCCGTCCCGGCGCCCGTCCTGCCCGATGCCGACGCGACCGGAGCCGCAGACCACCTGCCGGGAGACGAAGAACGGCGTCAGGTGGGCAACGATGTCAGCGAACGGGGTCTCCCGAGTGACCAGGTAGTTCTCGTGGCTGCCGTAGGAGGCGCCCTTGTTGTCGGTGTTGTTCTTGTACAGGTTGATGGGTTGGGTGTTGGGCACCCGCGCCGCCCGCAGGCGCGCCTCGGCCATGATCCGCTCCCCCGCCCGGTCCCAGATCACGGCGTCGCGCGGGTTGGTGGTCTCCGGGCTGCTGTACTCCGGGTGCGCGTGGTCGACGTAGAACCGGGCCCCGTTGGTGAGGATGACGTTGGCGAGGCCCACGTCCTCGTCGGTGAGCTGCGTCGGGTCGGCGACGTCACGGGCCAGGTCGAAGCCCCGGGCGTCGCGCAGGGGGCTCTCCTCCTCGAAGTCCCAGCGCGCCCGCCGGGCCCGCGTCGTGGCCGGCTGCGTGTAGGCGTTGACCACCTGGCTGGACAGGAGCATGGCGTTGGCACCCGGGTTGCCCGGCACCGAGATGCCGTACTCGGTCTCGGTCCCCATCACCCGCCACACGCTCATGGAGTCAGGGTACGCGCGGGTCCGACACCGCCGGTCGCCTACAGGTACTGGCCGGTGTTGGCAACCGTGTCGATGGACCGCCCGGCTTCGGTGCCCTGCTTGCCCTGGATGAGCGTGCGGATGTAGACGATCCGCTCGCCCTTCTTGCCCGAGATCCGCGCCCAGTCGTCGGGGTTCGTGGTGTTGGGCAGGTCCTCGTTCTCCTTGAACTCATCGACGCAGGCCGCGAGCAGGTGGGAGATCCGAAGACCTTTCTGGCCGAGCTCGAGGAAGTCCTTGATGGCCATCTTCTTCGCGCGGTCGACGATGTTCTGGATCATCGCACCGGAGTTGAAGTCCTTGAAGTACAGGACCTCCTTGTCACCGTTGGCGTAGGTGACCTCGAGGAACTTGTTCTCGTCGAGCTCGGAGTACATGCGCTCGACGGTCCGCTGGATCATCGCGAGCACGGTGGCGTCGCGGTTGTCGCCGTGCTCGCGCAGGTCCTCTGAATGCAGGGGCAGCTCTGCCTTGATGTACTTCGAGAAGATGTCGCGCGCCGACTCCGCGTCGGGGCGCTCGATCTTGATCTTCACGTCGAGCCGCCCTGGCCTAAGGATCGCAGGGTCGATCATGTCCTCACGGTTGGACGCCCCGATGACCAGGACGTTCTCCAGCCCTTCCACACCGTCGATCTCCGACAGCAGCTGCGGGACGATGGTGTTCTCCACGTCGGAGGACACCCCCGACCCACGGGTGCGGAAGAGCGAGTCCATCTCGTCGAAGAACACGATGACCGGGGTGCCCTCGGAGGCCTTCTCCCGGGCCCGCGAGAACACCAGCCGAATGTGGCGCTCGGTCTCCCCGACATACTTGTTCAGCAGCTCGGGGCCCTTGATGTTGAGGAAGAAGGAGCGGCCCTCGGGCTTTCCCGTGACCTCCGCGACCTTCTTGGCCAGCGAGTTGGCAACGGCTTTGGCGATGAGCGTCTTGCCGCAGCCGGGCGGGCCGTAGAGGAGCACGCCCTTCGGCGGACGCAGCTGATGCTCCTCGAACAGCTCCGGGTGCAGGTAGGGCAGCTCCACCGCATCGCGAATCTGCTCGATCTGCGCGGCCAGGCCGCCGATCAGCGTGTAGTCGATGTCGGGCACCTCTTCGAGGACGAGCTCCTCGACCTCGGACTTCGGGACCCGCTCGTAGACGTATCCCGACCGGGGCTCGAGCAGGAGGGACTCCCCCACGCGCAGGTGCTCATCCCGCAGCGGCTCCGCGAGGCGGACAACCTTCTCCTCGTCGGTGTGCCCGACGACCAGGGCCCGCTCCCCGTCGGGAAGCACCTCCTTGAGCATGACGACCTCGCCGAGCTTCTCGAAGGCGAGCGCCGCCACGATGTTCATGGCCTCGTTGAGCATGACCTCCTGGCCGCGCACCATGTCCGCGACCTCGACTGCCGGGCTCACGGCGACGCGCAGCTTGCGACCGCCGGTGAAGATGTCGACCGTGCCGTCGTCGTTGTGTGACAGGAAGACACCGAAGCCGGCCGGCGGCTGGGCAAGCCGGTCGACCTCCTCCTTGAGGTTGACGATCTGGTCGCGGGCTTCCTTCAGCGTCGCCACGAGCCGATCGTTCTGGGTCGTGACGGACGCGAGGTTGCTCTGCAGGTCAGCGATGCGCTCCTCCAGGGCGCGCATGTGGCGCGGAGACTCGGTAAGGCGACGACGCAAGGCCTCGACCTCGTCCTGCAGTGCCTGCACCTGCGGGCTGGGTCCTTCGTCACGCCGCAGCGAGCGACGCTTGCCGTCGTCGCTCGGACGGTCCGTACCGGACACGGCGTCACCTCCCTCGGTGCGCTCCTGGCGGGCCGGGAGCACTACCTCTCGAGACCCTACCTTCGGCAACGGCGCCCCGGACCTACAGCGGGGCTGTGTCGCGCATTCCTTGTGGATCCACAGCGGCGGCTCTCACGCGGTCTCGGGCGTCTCTGCGCTCGGGGCGTACGCGCCCTTGGCCGGCCGCCGACGTCGCAGCGGGGGCACTACCCCGTCGGCCAGCCTGCGCGCCGTCACCAGGAACCCGGTGTGCCCGACCATCCGATGCTCGGGCCGCACGGCGAGACCCTCGAGGTGCCACCCCCGCACCAGGGACTCCCAGGCGTGCGGCTCGGTGAAGGTGCCGTGCTCCCGCAGAGCCTCGGCGGTGCGGGACAGCTGGGTCGCGGTCGCCACGTAGCAGATCAGCACTCCTCCAGGCCTCATGGCGGCGGACACCGCGTCCAGGCAGTCCCAGGGCGCCAGCATGTCGAGCACCACACGGTCGACGTCGGTCTCATCGAGGGTCACGGCCAGGTCACCGACTGTGAGCCGCCAGGCAGGGTGCCGTCCTCCGAAGAACGACTCGACGTTCTCGCGGGCGATGTCGGCAAAGTCCTGCCGTCGCTCGTACGACGACACGCGCCCGGCGTCGCCGACGGCCCGCAGCAGCGACATGGTGAGGGCTCCCGAGCCGACACCCGCCTCCACGACACGGGCGCCCGGGAAGACGTCGGCCATGTGCACGATCTGCCCCGCGTCCTTGGGATAGACGACGGCGGCACCACGGGGCATCGAGAGCACGAAGTCGGCGAGCAGCGGGCGCAGAGCCAGGTAGGTGACCCCCCCGGTGGTGGTGACCGTGCTGCCCTCGGGCTGCCCGATCAGCGAGTCGTGCGCCAGGGAGCCCTTGTGTGTGAAGAACTCCTTGCCGTCCACCAGGGTGATGGTGTGCATGCGCCCCTTGGGGTCGGTCAGCTGGACCCGGTCGCCGACCTCGAAGGGCCCCCGGCGACGGGCGGCACCCGTAGGCTCGTTGGGCTCAGGCACGCGTGAGTGCCCGCTCCACGTCCGCGGTGGCGAGGACCCCGTAGATCTCGCCGTTGGCCTCGACGACGAGGTACTCGCTCGCGGGCTCCCGGGTCATGGTGGTGATCAGCTCCTCGCCCTGGAGGTCGGCGGGCAGCCGATGGCCCGCTTCGAGGCGGCGTGACAGGTCGCCCACCGGGACCCAGGGCCGGCGCTCGGAAGGGACGGCACGCACGGCCGCTTCGACCACCAGGCCCACCGGCTCACCGCCGGCCGAGACGACGACCATGCCGTGCGCGCCGACCTCCGCCGCCTGCCGCAGAGCCTCCGACAGGGGCAGCGCCACGTCGACCGGGATCGCGCGGCGGGTGAGCGCTCGGACCGTGACACCCGGCAGGCGCCGCTGCACCGAGGCGTGCTGGAGGGACTGGCTGGCGCCGACCCAGATGAACGCACCGAGCAGGGCTCCCCACACGACATCGACGACGTCGAGGCTGCCAGGGTCACCAGCCGCCAGAAGGAAGGGCAGGAGCAGCACGACCACGGCCACCCCGCGGCCCACCCATGCGGCCACGATCGTCCCCGTGTGCCTGCGGCCCGTGACGCGCCACACGGCCGCGGAGAGCACCCGGCCGCCGTCCAGGGGGAGCCCCGGCAGCAGGTTGAACATCCCCACCAGCAGGTTGCTGATCACCAGAGCTCGGGTGAGCAGGAGCCCCACCGTGCCCCCCTCGAGCAGCGACGAGAAGGCGAACCCGGCGGCGGCCAGCGCGAGGGAGACCAACGGCCCGGCAAGGGCGATGCCCGCCTCCCGGCCAGGAGTTTCCGCCGGCCGCTCGATCTCGCTGACCCCACCCAGCAGGTGCAGGCTGATCCTGCGGACGGGCAGCCCGGCGCGCAGGGCGACCAGGGTGTGGCTGAGCTCGTGCACCAGCACGGAGGAGTAGAGGAGCAGCGCGAACGTCAACGAGACCGCGTACTTCCAGCTGCCGATGTCGGGGACAGCGCGCTCCACGGTGCCCGCGAAGCCGTACGTGATCAGCCCGGCCACGATGAACCACGTGGGAGTCACGTCCACAGGTACGCCGAAGGGCCGGCCGATCACGATCCTGCGGTCCTCCACGCCAGGAACTGTAAGTGGTCGCGGTGTGGACAGCCGGGTTCTGTCCGAGGTCGACCGTAGGGTGCCCGACATGAGCGTTGACCTGGTGGAGTCGGTCCCCGACAAGGGGGCGACCCTGGCCGTGCGGAGCTCGCTGTCCCCCTCCCGGGCCAGCGACTTCCTCACCTGTCCACTGCTCTACCGGTTCCGCGTCATCGACCAGCTGCCCGAGCGACCGAGCCCGGCGGCGACCCGGGGCACGGTGGTGCACGCGGTGCTCGAACGGCTCTTCGACCTCGATGCCGCCGACCGCACGACCGTGCGGGCGCACGAGCTGGTCCGGCCCGAGTGGGAACGCCTGCTCCAGGCCGAGCCGGAGCTCGGCGAGCTGTTCAGCGACGCCGCGGGCTGCGACGACTGGCTTCAGTCGGCCCGAGACCTGCTCGACGCCTACTTCGCCCTCGAGGACCCCACCCGCCTGGAGCCCGCGGAGCGCGAGCTGTTCGTCGAGTGCGACCTCGACTCGGGGCTGCGGCTGCGGGGATACGTGGACCGGCTCGACGTGGCAGCGACCGGTGAAGTCCGCGTCGTGGACTACAAGACCGGGCGGGCACCCGGCGAGGGCTTCGAGGCCAAGGCCATGTTCCAGATGCGCTTCTACGCGCTGGTTCTGTGGCGGTTGAGCGGCGAGGTGCCCCGCCTGCTGCAGCTGCTCTACCTCGGCAGTGGCGAGGTGCTGCGCTACGAGCCCGACGAGGCCGACCTGCTGGCCACCGAGCGCAAGCTGACCGCCCTCTGGACCGCCATCGCGCGCGCCACTGAGCGCGGCGACTGGCGACCCAGTCCCAGCAAGCTGTGCGACTGGTGCGATCACAAGGCGATCTGCCCGGCGTTCGGCGGGACCCCGCCCCCTCTGCCCTTCCTGCCGACTCCCGTCGTGCCCCAGGCCCGAGCAGCCGACGAGCGGCCATCGCCGAGCACGCCTGCGGATGAGCTCTGACCGGCCCTAGTGTTCAGCCGTGCGGTGCTCAGAATGCCGAGCCGAGAACAAGGCGACAGCCAAGTTCTGTGCCGAGTGCGGTAGCCAGCTAGGTCGGACCTGCCCGACCTGCGCGGCCACGGTCCGTCCCGGCCAGCGGTTCTGCGACGAGTGCGGCACCGCACTGGCAGTCAACTCCGCACCCACGACGGCCGCTCCGCCGTCGGCACCTCTCCAGGAGGGTGCAGTCGGTGGACCTCTCACGGAACGACGGGTGTGCTCCGTCCTGTTCGCCGATCTGGTTGGCTTCACTCCCCTCTCGGAAGCCCGTGACCCGGAGGAGGTCCGCGAGCTGCTGAGCCGGTACTTCGAGACGGCCCGTACGGTCATCGGTCGCTACGGAGGGACGGTCGAGAAGTTCATCGGCGACGCAGTGATGGCGGTCTGGGGCACGCCCTCGGCCGCCGAGGGTGATGCCGAGCGCGCGGTGCGGGCCGGCCTGGAGCTGATCGACGCCGTGGCCGAGCTGGGTCGCGAGTCCGGCGTCGTCGGCTTGGCTGCCCGCGCCGGGGTGGTCACCGGAGCGGTCGCGGTGACGATCGGGGCGCAAGGTCAGGGCATGGTCGCCGGCGACGCGGTCAACACGGCGGCGCGCGTGCAAGCGGTCGCCGATAGCGGCACGGTGCTCGTGGACGAGGGGACCTGGCGAGTGGCGCAGGCCGCCGTCGCGTTCACTGATGTCGGCCGCCACGCGCTCAAAGGCAAGGCAGAGGCAGTCCCGCTGTGGCGGGCGGACCGGGTCCTGTCCGGCGTAGGAGGTTCCCAACGCGTCGATGGGCTGGAGGCGCCCTTCGTGGGTCGCGACAGCGAGCTGCGCCTCGTGAAGGACCTCTTTCATGCCTGCGTGGAGCGGCGCGCACCGCGGCTGGTCAGCGTGACCGGTGCGGCAGGAGTAGGCAAGTCACGGTTGGGGTGGGAGTTCTTCAAGTACATCGACGGGCTCGCGGACACCGTTCTGTGGCATCGAGGGCGCTGCCTGTCCTACGGCGACGGGGTGGCGTTCTGGGCCCTGGCTGAGATGGTCAGGCAGCGTCTGGGCATCGCCGAAGAGGACTCCGTCACGGTGGCTAGCGAGAAGCTCAGCGTCCAACTGGAGCGTTGGGTGTCGGACGAGAGCGAGCGGGCCTACGTCGAGCCCCGGTTGGCCCAGCTGCTCGGCACGGAGACGACAGGTGGCCAGCGGCTGGGCCGCGATGAGCTGTTCGCCGGCTGGCGGTTGTTCTTCGAGCGCTTGGCCGGTCACAACCCGGTGGTCCTGCTGGTGGAGGACCTGCAGCACGCGGATGCCGGGCTGTTGGACTTCTGTGAGCACCTGCTGCACTGGGCTCGCGACGTGCCGATCTTCGTGCTAACCCTGGCCCGGCCGGAGGTGGAGGCCCGGCGACTGGGCTGGGGTGCGGGACGGCGCAACAGCACCGCCCTGAGCATGGAGCCGCTCGGCGACACCGCCATGGGTTCCTTGCTGGAGGGGCTCGTGCCCGCCATGCCGGCGCAGGCCAAGGACGCCATCGCGGGGCGGGCGGAGGGCATCCCGCTCTACGCCGTCGAAACCGTGCGGATGCTGATCGACCGGGACGTCGTCCAGCCCATCGACGGCGTCTACCGACTGCTCGGTGACGTCGGAGAGCTCGCGGTGCCGGTGACATTGCAGTCGCTTCTCGCCGCCCGGCTCGACGCGCTGGACCCTGAGGTCCGCACGCTCGTCCAGGACGCGGCCGTGCTCGGCGGCAGCTTCCCTCGTGAGGCGCTCGTGGCCGTCAGCGGCCGCCCTGCGGAGGAGGTCGACCGGCTGCTCACAGAGCTGGTCCGGCGCGAGGTCCTGGGGGTTCGGGCGGACCCGCTGTCACCTCAGCGCGGGCAGTACGCGTTCGTCCAGACGATGTTGCGGCAGGTCGCTTACGACACGCTCTCGCGACGGGAGCGCAAGAGCCGGCACCTGGCGGTGGCCGGTCATCTCCAGGAGGCGTTCGCGGGCGGCGGTGAGGAGATCGCGGAGGTGATCGCGGCACACCTGCTCGACGCCTTGACCGCAGTGCCGGACGACCCCGATGTTCCCGAGCTGCGGGCTGCGGCCGTCGACATGCTCGTCCGAGCAGGTGAACGGGGGGAACGGACGGGCGCGCCGTCCTCCGCAGCGCGCTCCTACGCGGCTGCAGCACGCCTGCTGGAGGAAACAGGTGATCCCGCTGAGGACCTGGCCGCCGCCGGCGTGCGTGAGCGGGCGGGCAAGCTTGCCGGCGAAAGTGACGAGCGCAGCGCAGTCGAGAACTACCGTCGGGCCGCAGAGCTGTACCGCCGCCATGACCGTCCTCGTGCGGCCGCCCGAGCGGACACCGGTGCAGCCTGGTCGCTGGGATGGCTCGGGCAGCACGAGGAGGCGCGAGCGCTCCTGCTCGGTGCAGTTGCCGTCCTCGAGCCGGACCCTGACGAGGACACGGTCGAGGCTCTCGCCGGGCTCGCCGGGCTCGAGACCTTCGCCGGCAACCCGGACGCCGACCGCCTGTCGGCTGCCGCCCTCGCTCAGGCGCAGGCGCTGGACCTGCCGGAGGCCACCGTCGGGCCGTTGCTCGTCGTGCGAGGCATCGGCTACTACTTCGCCAACCGTCCGGTGGAGGCGACGGCCTACTTCCGCGAGGCCTTGCGGATCGCGGAAGCGGCCCAGAACAGCACGGACGCCGGCCGCGTCCTGCTCAACCTCGCAGAGGGTCTGTCGAGCACCGACCCACCGGCCGCCGCCGAGGCAGCCCGCGCCGCAGCCACCCACTGCCGTCGGGTCGGCGCCTCCCTGCGGCTTGCGGTCGCCCTCAGCAACCTGATGATGGCTCTGCTCTCCACCGGGGACTGGGACGAGGCTGTGCAGGTCCACCGGACCGGGGTCGACCAGGACGGGTTGGGCGACAGCGCAGTCCTGGGCACATTCGCTGTCCTGCTGTACGCGCTGCGAGGTGACGAGGCAGCACTGGCAGAGGTGCTGCCGCTCCTGGATCACCTACGTGACACCGAGGATCCACAGACGCTGGCCGGAACGGCAACGGCAATGGCCGCCGTGGCCACCTTCATCGGCGACCAGACCAAGGCGCTCGACTCTGCGCGGGACGCGCTCGTGCATGCCGAGGCGATCGGCCTGCGCACCGACTCGATGCGATGGGCTTGGCCGCTGGCCGCCGACGCCGCCCTGGTGCTCGGTGACCAGACAGAAGTCGCGCGGCTGTTGGACTGGCTCGACGCCCACCCGCCCGGTCATGTCGCGCCGGTGCTCCGAGCCGAGCGGCTGCGGATCAGAGCTCGACTGCTCGCGAGCCGAGACGACCCATCAGCGGCCGCGGCCTTCGACGCCGCCGTGCAGGCGTTCCGCGAGATGGGGTCGCCCTACCACCTCGCCGTCGGGCTGCTCGACCAGGCCGCGTATCTCGAGTCGGACGGCGACCGGCCCGCTGCGACGTCGCTCGCCAACGAGGCCATCGACATTGCCATTCGCCTACGCGCGGAGCCGCTCGTCCGGCGCGGCAGCCAACTGGTCAGGCCCGTCGCTGTGAGCTGAGCGCGCCGGGACGAGCAGCCGCCGGTCAGGGTGTCCCTGAAAGTTCCCTGATGTCACGCCGAGTTCTCCCGCAGTGCACGCGACGAGCACACCCAACCTCCTTACGGTGGGCATCACCCCCTGCCGAGGAGCCCACATGACCAGCACCACTCCCACCGCCCTTGCCGTGCCCGCCGCACGGGCGGTCGACCTGACCAAGGTCTACGGAGAAGGTGACACTCGTGTCGTCGCACTCGACTCGGTCTCCTGCGACTTCGAGCGGAGCCGCTTCACCGCGATCATGGGCCCATCGGGCTCGGGCAAGTCGACACTGATGCACTGCATGGCAGGCCTCGACACGGCGACGTCCGGCTCGGCGCTGATCGGCGATGTCGACCTCACGACC
>JACCUZ010000349.1 GCA_013698395.1 Sporichthyaceae bacterium | reverse complement strand
CTCCGGTGAGCCGGAAGCCGTACCGCTGGTAGAAGGTGACGGGTGACGTCGGTCCGACGACGTGCGAGACGAGCAGCGTGCGGGCGTCGGGTCGCGTCCGGACGTGCCCGACGACGAGGTCGAGGGCAGCGGTTCCGTATCCCCGGCGCTGGAACCGGTGGTCGACCAGGAGTCGCCAGAGATAGTACGGACCGACGTAGGAGGGGTCGTCGACCGTGATGCCGTCGGCGATCATGACAAAACCGACCGGCTCGTCCTCCAAGTACACCGCGCGGTACCAGGCCTTTGCATCGGGATACTCCTCGGCATCCTGCAGGGACTTGGTGACGCTGGCGACGTAGTAGCTCTGCTCTTCGGTGACTGCGAGCGCCTCCACGGCGGTGCGGTTGTCCTCGGTGATCTCACGCAGCGACACGACCGGCACATCGCTCACAGCCCCGTCCGGCCGACGGGGCATGCGGCCAGCATGGCCGAGAACACCCGCCGGATTCCATGGGCGTCAGTCAATGCGTGCCTCCAACTCTTCGTTCAGCCACAGTAAAGCCCAGCGAACCGATACACGGCGCTGGCGAGGGGTGGCTTGGACGCGGGAAAGCCACCGCACCGCGCCACTCCCGAGTGCTCACGTCTACCTTGGTGAGGCTCCTGGCGGAGGTGGCACCTGCGCGCCTCGGCTGCGTTGATTGCCTCGCGGTTTAACGTGTCAGGCACGACATTGCGGACTAGGCCCCGCCGCCAGGAGTACTCGGCTCCACAGCCCGACCGCGAATAAGCAGCCGATACCGCGCACTCGTTCCGCGCCAGATGAGTGTCTACCGAGCACCAGGGCAGGGCATGCAGATGAGCGGGCACGTCAGGGCGGACCCAGTGCCAGACTGAACCAGTGTGGCGACCCTGGACGGATGAAAAGGCAGTGGTGGAACATCCGACTCGCGTCGAGGTCGATAGGGAAGTGTTCGACGTTGTCGCGTGCCGCGATCGACCGGGTCAGTACCACTTCACATGGGTCTCCGCACCCAACCCTGGCTACGGGTTCAGTTCAGGAAACTCTGATGGGCGCGCCATGAGTGACGCCGATATCGAGGCGTCCATCCGTAACTTCCTGGCGCAGGTCGATCCCGAGACGGGCTACATCGAGTAGACGTGAGGGCCCGCCTTACGCGAGTCCTCGGTGCGTGCCGATACCGCGCACTCGTGCGGATTTTGGGACTGCGCCGCTGGATTTGGCTCGTCCGGCCACGCCCCCGGTGGCGACGTGGGGAACCGCCGTCGTTCACGGTGGCGGATTGCTCTGCTTCACGCGTTGCCGCATTCGCCCGCGTGTTGACTGCCGAGGACGGGTCTGGCGCCGGATGCGTTCGTCGATGTCAAGTTCTGTGGACAGGCGCTTGGCGGTTGCCAGCAACGCGAAATTCAGCTCGCTGCGCGCCGGATCGTCGTCGTTCAGGATCAGGTCGCTAATGCGGGCTCGGGCCTCCAGCAACCCCTCCAGGCCTTCGCGTAGCCCCGCGACCTGTGCCGGCTGGCTGTGATGTAGATGGGCATCGGCGCGCACCAGCCGTCCGAACGCCCGCAGTCCGGCGGCGAACTCGCACAGCACCACGGCGATCGCGCCCTCGAGCTCCTCGCCCTGGTCGCCGCTTGGCCAGCTGTCGCCGGTGCCGGCGTCGAGAAGGGATCGGAACATGCTCCGCACAGCCACCGCGGAGTGCTCCAGCGCCTCCATCCCTTGACGCAGACCGGGGCCGGGGTCGGCAGTGCCGACGGCCCGCAGGTTGAGCCGTCGGCTCTCTTCGGCCCGGAGCAGTGTGGTGCCCACGTTCGGGATGTCATGGGTGAGCCGGCGCGCCTCGTCCAGCCAGCCCGCGGCCCGGTCGGGGAGAACCGCGTCGCCGGTATTCTGGCTCGCCATCTCCGCGCCGGCCCGGTCCAGCAGGGCGGCCAGATCCTCGGCCATCTTCTCGATGGCGTCGCCCGCGTCGCGGGTCCTGACCCTCGCTGGCAAGAGCAGGTTCGAGGCAACTCCCACGCCGGCACCCACGAGCGTCTCGGCGATCCGCTGCCATGCCGCTGTCTCCGCGGCCAGTGAACCCACCCCGAGGACCAACATCGCGCTGATCGGCACTTCGATCAGATTCGACCCCAGCCGCAGCACCTGCCCGACCACCAGCGACACGGCGATCACGATGGCAAGGCTCCAAGACGTCAAGTCCACCGCCGTCGAGAACGTCGCCGCCACCGACACCCCCGCGGCCACGCTCACCACCCGATCCACGCCGCTTGCCAGCAGACTGACCGGGGTCAGCTGAACGACCAGCAGCGCCGTCAGCGGCGCGAGCAACGGCTGAGTGCGCGGGAACAAGACCAGAGCAATCGAGTAGGCGGCCACCGAGGCCGCGGTCAGACGCGCCGTCCACGCCAGCGCCGACCAGCCGCCGTGACGGAACCGGGCCACGGAAACCGCCAGCGTCCCTCCGATGAGACCCCGTCTCGACACCACCACCCCATCATCGCGAACAGTCCGCCCCCGGGGCGCTGACCCACCGATGGGTGGAGGAAGGACCTGGCTGTGAAGCCAAACGCCGCGATGCCCATCTGGACGGCCTGCTCGTTACGGCGTCGGCATCATTCGGCGTGGCCGCAACATACCGGTGCCATCAGCGGACGTTCGGTCGCTAGGTCCGTGCGGTGATCGGCGCCATGTCGCCCGCGCTACTACCTCATCCTCACACGGGCGCATTGCGCGGCACGAGGCCCACATGAGGGCGTAGCCACTCGCGAAGCAGGGTCGGCCGCTAAAGGCGCGGCGAGTCACCCTGTCTGCGACGGCCACATGCCTCTTGACGTCCTACTACAGTTAGGAAATGCTACGTCCCGTGGGTCTCAAGACTTCAGCGTCTCGTCTTGACCGGCGGCATCGGCGCCGTGCTGAGACGATGGAGCAGGTGGTGGACGTGGCCGTACAGGTCATGGCCGAGCACGGCGTCGCCGGGCTGTCGCTTGGTGAGGTAGCACGGCGTATCGGGATCCAGCCACCGTCGCTCTACGTTTACTTTCCGTCGAAGAATGCCGTCTACGACGCCGTGTTCGCGCGGGGTTGGCGCGAGATCCTCCGAACGATGGAAGCGCTGTCGGAGCCGGACGAAGATACCGACCTGCGGGCTTATCTCCTCGAGTTCGCCGCGCTCTTCGTGCGCTGGACGGTCGATCACCCGGTCTACGCGCAACTCATGGCTTGGCGGCCGGTGCCCGGCTACGAGCCGTCGGCCCAGGCTTATGAGCCGGCGGTCATCGCGCTCGAGAGCGGCCGACGCGTGATCGCACGCCTGCAGGTTCTCGGACTGTTCCGAGCCGACGTCTCCGTCGACGAGCTCCTGCGGACTTGGACCATCGTGACGAGCGGCATCACCACGCAGCAGCTAGCGAACGCCCCTCAGGAGCCCTTCGACGAGGGCACCTTCACGACGCTGCTCCCGCAGATCGTGGCCATGTACTGCGCTCACTACGCCCCCGAAACCACAGTTCGCGGAAGGACACGCCATGCAGCGCAACGCTAATCACGCCGATCCACCTTCACCGGTAACCAAGACGACGACCCGGCCTTCGACCGCGGCCTCCGCAGTGAAGAGTTTCGTGCGGCAACCTGCCCTGGACCACGATGCCGCGATGCGGCTAGCAGCGGTCGAGTACGACCGTGTCGTCACTCAGCTGCGCTCGCTCGCCCCCGATGACTGGTCACGGCCGACGGACTGCCCCGACTGGGATGTGCATGCACTGGCGTGTCACATGCTTGGCATGGCCGAGATGGCCGGATCACTTCGAGAGCAGTTCCGCCAGACGCGCAAGGCGAAGCGCGCGGGCGGCGTCTTCATCCACGCACTCACGGCGTTGCAGGTCAGCGAGCGGAAGCGCCTGACACCGCAGCAGATCGTCGAGCGCTTCGCCGAGGTAGCGCCTCGCGCAGCTCGTGGCCGTCGACGCACACCGGCGTTCGTGCGCCGTCGTCCGATGCCAGACGAGCAGCCGGTCGGCGGACAGCCCGACAGCCCGCAGGAGCGCTGGACCTTCGGCTTCGTGATCGACGTGATCCTCACCCGCGACCCGTGGCTGCACCGCACCGACATCGCCGCTGCGACGGGTAATCCCCTCATGCTCTCCGCTGACCACGACGGCGTACTGGTCGCGGATGTTGCGCAGGAATGGGCGCAGCGGCACGGACAGTCCTGCAGCCTGGTCCTCACCGGCCCGGCGGGCGGGGCCTGGTCCTGGGGCAGCGGTGGCCAGCGGCTGGAGTTGGACGCCGTGCAGTTCTGCCGCGCTCTGTCCGGTCGCGGCCCCGGGGAAGGGCTGCTCGGGGTTGAGGTGCCGTTCTAGAGAAACGGCACAGGGCCCCAACGGGTCCGAGCGGTACGAGCGGATTCCCGGCATGTTCGGGTGTCCCCGATAGCGGCACACGTGAGTTCGTGCAGCAAAGCGTGGGTTCCTATCGGAAGCCAGTGCAGCGGTTAAAGGCCGCTCCCGTAACTTGCGGTCATGTCTACTGCCTTCTTGGTATGCGCCTCGATTACTGCGGTGAGTGCGTTCGTCAGCCTTGGCTACTCCGTGGTCGCGTTGCCGAATCCCACCCCGTCGGGACGCACCAACGCCATGTACGCCTTCTCTCGTAGTTTGGCGCTGGCGGTCACTGCCGCGGTCGTGTTGTTCACGCACTCATCGTCTTGGCTGCGAGCAGTGGCTTTGGCCATGGTGATAGTTCAGGCCAGCGACGCGATCGTCGGAGCAACCCTGCGCGATCGACTGAAGACGTAGGCCCGGCGTTGACGGCCGCGACGAACCTTGCAGCACCCCTGTACTTCGCATAGATACGAGGTCGGCCGCTGGCGCCTGAGCGGCTGCGACCTTGCTCCACCAGTGCGTCACCTATGCAGGACGGCACACCGGCAGGCGGGGCCTTCTCTACACGCCGAGCAGGATGCCCGCGTAGTTATCGGCTCGGTCAGCGCTGCGGACCTGCGCTCGTCACAGGACCGCACCGCGCGGCGCCACCTCGACGGCGGCAACGCCACGCCCGTACAGGACGACGAGCCGGTCACCGTGTCTGGTTTGAAGGACACCGGAGTCCTCCGAAAGCGTGGAGATGACGTGCTTGATGACCTCGTCGACGTTGTCCGTGTCGGGTTCCTCGTAGGTGATGTCCATGCGTTCGCCTCCGGTGAGTCGGACGCGCAGCACGATCTCCGCCATGAAGGCGGACTCTACGGGGGCCATACCGCCTCGCAGTCCCGGCGGCCTCCTCATACAGGCGGGCGTTGTCGATCGCAACGCCAGCAGCCGCCGCCAGCGCAATGACGATCTCCTCGTCGTCCCGGGTGAAGCCGCCCTTCGTGCGCTTCTCCGTCAGATAGAGGTTGCCGAAGACCTTCTCCCGGATCCGGACGGGCACCCCGAGGAACGTCTCCATCGGCGGATGGTTCGGAGGGAACCCGTGCGACCTTCCGTGCCTACCGAGATGGTCGAGGCGCAGCGGCTCCGGCGAGTCGATGATCACCCCCAGGATGCCGTGCCCACGTGGCAGCTCCCCGATCCTCGCGCGTTCGTCGGCGCTGAGCCCACAGGTGACGAAGGCCGTCAGCCGGCGGTCCGACCCCGAGCCGAGAACACCCAGAGCGCCGTACTGAGCGTCGGCGAGCTGGCAGGCGACCCGCACGATCCGTTCCAGCACGCTGTCCAGGTCGAGGTCGCCGGCGATCCCCACCACAGCTTCGAGCAGGCCGCGGAGGCGGTCCTGGGCGTCCATCACATCGCCGACCCGCGCCAGCAGCTCCGCCAGCAGGTCATCCAGTCGGGCCCGGGCGAGCGATCCGAGCGTCGCGTGGGGCTCGACGCCCTCCTCCGTCACTCAGGTCACCTCGCGTCTAGCTGCACCGATCTACGCCCCGGGATCAAACCGATCGTATCGATGGACCCGCCACCAACACCTCCGCGACTAGAGATGTTGCGACGACCCTTGAACCCGAGACCGGTGAAACCATGCGTGGCATGCGTGCCGACAACCAACACGTAGCGATCGTGACCGGGGCCAACCACGGTATCGGTGCAGCTATCGCGATCGCGCTCGCGCGGTCGGGGGTACGTGTCCTCTGCACCTACCTGCGTCTCGAGGACCCTCCTGATCCGGGGACCCCCGACGACTACCGAAGGAACCGCAGCCGGGACGCGGTGGCTGTGAT
>JACCUZ010000346.1 GCA_013698395.1 Sporichthyaceae bacterium | reverse complement strand
GAGCGGGACCGAGATCGGTTATTGGGACCCTGAAAGAGCGTCTGCGCCTCGGCGTCGCGATCACCAATGATCAACCAGTCGGCAACGGACACGCGAACGGTCGCGAGGCTCGGCCCTGAGGCGTACGGGGAGGAACTGACATGTCGATCGACGACTTCCCACGCTACCCGCTGCTGTTCGGCCCCAGCCCCGTGCACCCGCTCGAGCGGCTGACCGAACGCCACTTCCGTGCATGCTGTGGTGGCGCGCCTCCCCGATCTCGGATCGAGAATCCCGTGTCAGCGAGACCGGGCTGATGCGCTCGTGCACGCAAACCCGCAGGTCAGGCGGCTACTCGGCTTACACGTCGTTCGGGCAATGTCGCAAATGGCCGGGGGTTTCTGCCCTATCTGTGAGAGCAGTGCGGAGCCTTGTCTCCTGGGGGACTGGCGTCTGGAAACAGCGACACCTCCGGCTCGCCGGATCCGAAGTTCAGTTAGTCGTTCGACGCATCCATCGGCAGACCGCTGGGCAGCAGCAGCCTCTGCCCAGTACGGCTAGCCACATCTGGGTCGAGATACCCGTTGCTTGCCGCGACCTGTTGGTTGGCGCCACCGAAACTCGACCAGTCGATCTCGGCGGTCCACCTGTGTGCGTACGTCAACACCGAGATTAGCGACTGTCCCTGGCCGGCTCCGCCGGAGTAGCCCACTAGGGCGCTGAGGTACTCCGGGCGGAACACTGTGGGGATGCAAATGCGCACTTGCCCAGCCGCCGACAGTTCCGCGTTCAGCGCCAGGCGGGCGACTCGGCCATTTCCATCTAGGAACGGGTGACACTCGGTCACCAAGACCATGGTGGCCAACGCCCGCGCGAATGGATCGACTAAGCGCCCGACCTCCTCGAATCCTCGCTTCAGGGTTCCGACCACTAGTTCGGGTTGGACGAACTGATAGCCGCCCGCGAAGTTCGGCACCGTCTTGAGCTCGCCGGGCGTCTTGTCGGGTCGTGCGGCCATGAGCGTGGCGTGACGTTCTCGAAGGAGTTCCACCAGTTCCGTGCCGGAGTGGGGCACACGCCCTCGACCGACCGGGTCGATGGCGAGGTGGTAGGTCGCAGCCACGTCGTACGCGTCCGCGGGGCGTGCCACGGGGACAACACCTTCCACGGCGATGAGGCGGGCTTCTTCGACTCCGAACTCGGTCCCTTCGATGAAGTTTGAGAAGTACGCCTCAAAGAACGGCAGCCATTCCCAACGGCTGATTGGTGGGGACAAGTGACGTGGACGCGGTGGCGTGTTCTCCAGCGTCGTTACAAGGTCCGTCAACATCGCGATGCGATGTGCGTCGAACGGAACGCCTGATAGGCGAGCAGCCAGACGGGCCGACTCTGGCACCCCGATCGATGATGAGAACGAACCCAGCACCGCTGCCAGACGGCTCCGGACGAGCGCTACAGGTGCCGGGTCGAAGGACCCGGTGATGACGTCCAGTTGGTCGAGCACAGCCTGGATGCGGCCAGCTCCGCCGGTGCGCGCGAGCTCGTCGATCTTGTCCTCGACTGCGGCGGTTCCAGCCCGCCACATGGCTGGCCGACCACGAACGCTGGCGTTCTCTACCAAGCCGCGAGCAGTGCCCGAGAGGAATAGCCCCCCGGGCATGGTCATGTCTCCCGGCAGGTTGGGTGGTCCCTCGACCAACACGATGGTCAGACCAGGGAGCGTCATCGGTTGGCGGCGCTGCGAGGAGTCGGCCGGACTGACGAAGAGCTTGCCGTCGATCGGCATCCCACCGGCGAATGCAGTACGGGCGCAGAGGACCCCACCGGGCCAGACGCCAGAGATGATCGACAGGACGTGGTGCCGGACTACCTGCTCCGACGGCAGGGTGGCCCCCACAACGTAGAGAGCCGGTGCCAAGCGCACCGCCGCGCCTCGCTTCGCCAGGATGCTGAGTTGCGAGTAGGACGCACCGAGTTCGCCGGCCCGTCGCAGCTGCCCGTACGGGTCGGACGGCGGCAGATTCTTGGCCCTTAACGATCCTGGCCCACCCGTCACGGCAAGAATCGTAGCCCTTATTCAGGTCTGAGTGAAGATCCATGCCCTTTATTCACCCGGGGCAGGCGCCGCCGCTGTTCGCCGTGTTGATCGTGCTGGTCGTGCTGGTCGTGCTGCTCGTGCTGCTCGTGCTCGTCCTGCTGCTCGTGCTCGTTCTGCTGCTCGTGCTGGTCCCATGGCGCCGTCGATGGCATCGACCCAAGTCCGCGGTCCCGCCACCGCAGGGACCGACCGTCCGAGGACAGGCGGCCGCACCGGGCGAAGCCCGGTGAGGATCACCGAGCTGCCCGAGCTGCTCGAGCTGGCAGAACAGGCGCCGCACGTGGGCGGCGCTGCTGTGCCGGCGGGTCAGCTAGTCCGGGCCGAGCTCGCGGTAGGGCTCACCGCGGTCCAGGACGTGGTAGGCGATCACCAGCAGCGAGTGCGCCACCGCCATGGCCGCCCGCCCGGACCCGCGCCGTCCGGCGATGCGGGCGTACTGCGAGGCCAGGTAGGTGTTCCTACCGGGGGGTGGCGTGTGCGAGACGTCGCCGCCCACCTCGCCATGACACCGCAGGTCCCCAGCCTCATCTCCATGCTTGGCGATGGTGTTCGCGCTAGGGGCAGTTTCCACCGCTTGAACCACGACGTCGCGGTGCGTCACGCGCGGCGTCCGGTGGCTCAGATCGGGAGCTCCGGGTCTTCGCGGGATCGCGGAGGCTCTCGGTCGTGACGAGCTATCAGAACATCCTCTTTGACATCCTGGTGCACGGACAAGGCATCGCGATACCCCTCGAGCTTCGCCACGAGATGCCGCTCGAGGCTGCGCGGACTGGGGCCCCAAGGGTCTGGAGGATGGCTGGCCGTTCCGGGCGAGAAGGCGACTGCGCGGCCTCCGACTCACCGCGACCGACATCGACTGGTCCGCTGGTGAGGGGGCGCAGACGTGGCAGGCCCCATTGACGCCATCCTGCTGCTGATGACAGGACGGACCGCTTCGCTGCCACGCCTGACCGGCGACGGCACAGCAGAACTAGCAGCGAGGAGCCAAGAGACCCCATGACAGCACCACGGCGACCGCCCGGTGAAAGAACCATGGCCGCAGTATCAGCAAGTTCGGCCCGATGCGTTCTAGGCACAAGAACAGCAGGTCAAGCGCGCCCCTGGCTGGGTGACTGGGCTCCGGGATGTGTCGGCCGTTGTCCGGCTCTCGCGACCCGACGTGAGACGACGCACCAGCTTGTAGAGATCACCCCGAGCCAGCGACACCGACGTGTCTTCGGCGCGCTCAACGTCACTCCTGGGGATGTACGACGACCTTGACCGTCTCGGCGTCCCGGTGGCCGGCGGTCAGCGCGTCCTCCGAGCGATCCAACGTGTACGTCGCGGTGACGAGCCGGTCGAGGTCCACCCGCCCGCTGCTCACCAGAGCGATGGCCGTCGGCCAGGTGTTGGCGTACCGGAAGGTCCCGGTCAGCTCCAGCTCGCGCTCCTGCACCAGCGGGACCGGCAGGGACAGCTCGTCGGAACCCATGCCGACCAGGACGGCGCGCCCCGCGCGGTCGAGCGCCGCGAGCCCGCCGAGGGTGGCGCGGGCGTTGCCCGAGCACTCGATCAGGACGTCGGCGACGATGCCGGGGTCGGTCAGCTGTTCACGGGCGGCGTCGACCACCCGGGTCGCCCCGAGCGCCGTGGCCAGCTCGAGCCGCCGCGGGTTGACGTCAGAGACCACGACCTCGGTGGCGCCGAACGCAAGCGCGCACTGCAGGGCGACCAGGCCGATCGGCCCGGCCCCCGTCACGAGGACCCGTGAGCCCGCGGTCACGCGCGCCTTCTGACTGGCCCAGACCCCGACGGACAGGGGTTCGAGCAGCGCCGCCGTGTCGTCCGTCATGGCGTCGGGCACTGGATGGGCGAAGGCCTCGTGCACCACGACGTACTCGGCCAGGGCGCCGTCGATCGGTGGGGTCGCGAAGAACCGCATCCCGGGGCAGAGGTTGTAGCGCCCGGCGAGACAGTGCACGCACGTGCCGTCCGGCACGCCCGGCTCGATCGAGACCCGTTGTCCGACCCGGTCGCCGGCAACTCCGTCACCGACGGCCGTGACGACACCGGCCGACTCATGGCCGAGCACCATCGGCGACTCGACGACGAACCGCCCGATGCGCCCGTGCTCGTAGTAGTGGGTGTCGGAGCCACAGATGCCGACCGAGCGCACCTGCACCAGCACCTCACCGGGGCCAGGCACCGGTCGCGGTCGTTGCTCGACGACGAGCTCACCCTGCGCCCTCAGCACCGCAGCCCGCATCATCCACTCCCTGCTGCTGCTGCGCGCGGATCAGCCGACGAGCCGGGCGGTGGGCTGAACCTGGACCTTGCGACCCACGCCGGCCTTGAACTGGTCCAGCGCCTTCGGATAGTCCTCGAGGTCGAAACGGTCGCTGATCATCACGTCGGGACGCAGAAAACCGGCCGCGAGCAGCTCTCCCGCGCGTTCGAAACTGTGCAGGACCGCCATCGAGCCGACGATCCTGATCTCCTGGTTGTAGACGCGGTACGGCGAGAACCGAGCAACCGCCGCTTCCGCGGAGACACCGAACTGCTGGAAAGTTCCCCCCTTCCCGACGTGAGCGAGACCATCCTCGATGGCAGCGACGACTCCGGTGCAGTCGATGACGATGTCCCAGCCACGTGGACGGTCCAGATCGTCGGCGCTCGCGACGGTGGCCGAGCAGCCCAGCAGGCGAGCCGTCTCCAGCCTCGCCTGGTTGAGGTCCACCATGCTGACGCTTGCGGCGCCGGCCCGCTTCGCCAGCTCCATCATCATCAGACCCATGGTGCCGGCCCCGTAGATGAGGTAGTGGTCTCCCATGCCGGGCTGCAGCACGTCGAAACCGCGCACGGCGCACGACAACGGCTCGATCAGTGCGGCGTCGGAGGTGTCGAGACCCTCGGGCAGTCGGAAGCAGTTGGCCACCGGCGCAACGGCATAGTCGGCTGCCCCGCCGGAGGTGGTGACCCCGATCGCCGCCCAGCGCTCGCACAGGTTTCCCCGGCCGCGGCGGCAGTAGTAACACTCGCCGCAATGGAGCGAGGGGTCTACGGCCACCCGGTCGCCGACGGTGACCTCGGTGACCTCACCCCCGACCGCGACCACGTCGCCGGCGAACTCGTGGC
Source organism: Sporichthyaceae bacterium (assembly GCA_013698395.1). Taxonomy (GTDB): domain Bacteria; phylum Actinomycetota; class Actinomycetes; order JACCUZ01; family JACCUZ01; genus JACCUZ01. The sequence continues at coordinate 5,993 of JACCUZ010000346.1, read as the reverse complement.
CGGGGACGACGGGCAGCGTCGGGGCGAACTCCCCCTCGAGGATGTGCAGGTCCGTGCCGCAGATCCCGCAGCCCGCCACCGACACGACCACGTCGCGAACACCAGGCGAGGGGTCCGGGACGGAGGCGACCTCGACCTGGCCGGGTGCAGTGATGACGGCGGCCCTCACTTGATCGCCCCCAGGGAGAGACCACGCACCAGCTTGTCCTGCGCCGCCCAGCCAGCGATGAGAACCGGCAGCGAGACAAGGGTGGCCGCCGCGCACAGCTTGGCGAGGAACAGCCCCTGACTGCTGATGAAACCGACCAGGAACACCGGCGCCGTGGAGGCACGGGTCGCCGTGAGGTTCAAGGCGAACATGAACTCGTTCCACGAGAAGATCACGCAGATCAGCGCTGTGGCGGCGATGCCTGGCATGGTGACCGGCCGCACGATCGACCACAGGGTGCGCAGAAGGCCTGCCCCATCCACCTCGGCTGCCTCCAGCATCTCCTTTGGTACCTCGGCCAGGAAGGACTGCATCATCCACACGGCGATCGGCAGGTTCATCGACGTGTAGAGCAGGACCAGCGTGTAGACGTTGTCCAGCATCCCGAGGTCCTTGACGATCAGGTAGATCGGCAGCAGCGCCGCGATCGGCGGCAGGAACTTGGTCGACAGGAAGAAGAACATCACGTCGGTCCACTTCTCGACCGGCTTGATCGAGAGTGCGTAGGCGGCCGGGAGTGCGAGCGCCAGAACCAGGATGGTCGAGAGGGCGGAAGCCATCGCCGAGTTGATCAGGTAGGGGCCGACACCACGGTCGAAGAGCAGGCCGTACTGCGAGAAGGTCAGCGGCGCGAAGATGCTGGGCGGGTTGGTGGCCGCGTCGACCTCCTTATGCAGCGAGGTGAGCACCATCCACGCCACCGGCGCGAAGAAGAGCAGCGTCAGTGCCCAGGCGAGCAGGGCCCAGATGGGGCCACCGCGCTGGGACAGATCCTCAGCGCCGCGCTTGCGGCGCAAGGGTCGACGGGGACTCGCCGCCGAGGTCTCCGGGCCTTCCTTCTGTACGGGGCCGGCGGGGCCGGGGGCGGTGGTAGTCATCGGTTGCCCTCCTCGCGGAACAGGGACGAGATAGTCCGCAGGGCGAAGGTGGCGACAATGATCGTCCCGATCACGACCACGACCCCCGCGGCGGCTGCCTCGCCGTACTCGTACTTGCGGAACATCGTGAGGTAGATCTCGTACGGCAGCGTGGTCGTGGCGGTGCCGGGACCCCCCTGGGTGATGGTGAAGATCGCGTCGAAGGTCTGCACGATGTAGATCGACCCGAGCAGCACGGACAGCTCGAGATACTGGCGCAGGTGCGGCAGCGTGATGAGCCGGAAGGTCTGCAGCCCGCTGGCACCGTCGACCCTTGCCGCCTCCAGCACGTCGCCGGGCTGCGCCTGCAGGCCGGCCAGGATGATGAGCATCATGAACGGCGTCCACTGCCAGACCAGGGCCACCACGACAGCCGTCATCGGCAGATCCGACACCCAGTCCACCGTGGGACCCTGGTCGGCCCCGAAGAGGCGCCAGACCGCGTTGAGGGTGCCGTTGAGCAGCCCGTAGTCGGGGTTGTAGATGGCGTGTTTCCAGAGCAGGGCCGCCGCGACCGGCATCACGAGGAACGGCGCGATGAGCAGGGTGCGGGCCAGGCCGCGACCGAGGAACTTGCGGTCCAGCAGCACCGCCAACGCTAGGCCCACCAACAGGCTGACCAGGACGACCGAGGCAGTGAGGACGACCGTGTTCAGCACCGCGTTGCGCAGTCGGGTGTCGGTGAAGACCGTCCCGTAGTTCGACAGCCCGGTGAAGCGCCGACTGCCCGGCCGCAGGATGTTCCAGTCCAACGACGAGATGATCAGCGTGGCGATGAACGGGACCTGGGTCACCACGATGGCGAAGATCAGAGCGGGCATCAACGGCGCGCGCCGGCGCCACTTCCGGCCACTGCCCCCACCGTGCAACGGTGTCCGCGCCTCGGTGGCCGGGGCCGACTCAGCGAGCGTCGTCATGTCTCCTCCTCGACCTGCGGGACCGCGATCGGAGTCCGAACAGGAATTGCGGAGGCCGGCCCGGCAGCTCGGTACGGGCCGGCCCTCGCAACGGTCTACCGGTAGTTCGCCGCGACCTCTTCGGCGAGCTTCTGCCCGTCCTCGAGTGCCGCGTCGACCGACGTCTTCCCGGCTATGGCGGCGCTGACCTGCTGGGACACCTTCGTTCCGAGGTCCTGGAACTCCGGGATCGCGACGAACTGCACGCCGACCGTCGGGCGTGGCTGGACACCGGGATTCGTTGGGTCGGCTTCTTCAATCGCCTGCAAAGTGATGTCGGCGAACGCGCTCGCAGCCTCTTGGTAGTCCGGGTTCTCGTAGGTGCTGGCCCGCTTACCGGCGGGCACGCGTGTCCAACCGAGCTCGCTGCCGACCAGTTCCTCGTACTCCTTGCTGGACGCCCAGAGCATGAACTTCGCGGCATTGTCAGCATTCTTCGTGGTGTTCGGCATCGCCCAGGCCCACGCCCACAGCCACCCGGCGGAGTCCGTCTCCTTGACCGGCGCGAAGGCATACCCGACCTTGCCGGCGACCTTGCTGAAATTCGGGTCCTCGAGCGAGCCGGCAGCACTTGTCGCGTCGTACCACATCGCGACCTTCTCCTGGCTCATCGCGTTCAGGCACTCGGTGAAGCCCGCCTGTGAGGCGCCGGCCTCGCCGTAATCCCTGACCAGGTTGACGTAGAATTCCGTCGCCGCCTTAAACTCGGGCGAGTTCACCTTCGGCGTCCAGTCCTTCTCGAACCACGTGCCGCCGAACGTGTTGACCACCGTCGTCAGGGGTGCGAAGACCTCTCCCCAGCCGGGCAGACCGCGCAGGCAGATCCCCTTCATGCCTGGCTTGGCTCCGTCGACCTTAGCGGCGATGTCCGCCACCTCATCCCAGGTCGGCCGCTCGGGCACCGTGATGCCTTCCGCGTCCATGACCTCCTTGTTGTACATCAGGAACGAGGACTCGCCGTAGAACGGCAGCGCGTAGAGCTTGCCGTCCTCACCGGAGAGCGACTTCACCATCGGCTCGAGGAGATCGTCCTTGTCGAAGGCCGGGTCCTTGTCCGCGTAGCTGTCCAGCTCCTGCAGCCAGCCGTTCTTGTGCCAGATGGGGACCTCGTACGCGCCGATCGTCGCCACGTCGTACTGCCCCGCCTCAGTCGCGATGTCCTGGGTGACCTTGTCGCGCAGCTCGTTCTCGGGGAGGATCGTGAAGTTGACCTTGATCCCGGTGTCTTTGGTGAAGTTGTCCTCGGTCAGCTTCGCGATGTCCTCCATCTGGGGGTTGCCCACCATCAGGACATTGATGGCGCCGCCACCGCCACCGCCATCTCCGCCGCCGCCCCCGCCGCCGTCACCGCTGCCTCCACCGGCACCGGCACAACCGGTCGCGGTGAGGGCCAGGGCCGCAATCGCCGTCACTGCTCGCGGACGCCACCTCGGTGCTGAAGACACGTGTCCTCCTGGTTATGGAAGGAGCCGGTCGGCCCCTGGTACTCTGCTCACTTGAGCGGACCTTCGCTCAGGTGAACAGGGCCATGTAAGCGCCTGGTTACCTCGGTGTCAACGGCCTGCGCCGGATTTCCAAACTGCGTGGCACAGACGACAACGGCGGCGTGCCACACTGGCGCGCCGCGAGGTGGAGGTGGGTGGGAGTGGGGGTGGACCTCCGGAGGGCGATCGGGCCGGCCGAGCTGGTCCTGATGTCCTCGGTGGCGCGCCGCTACTACGTGGACGGCAGGGCCAAGACCGAGGTGGCCGACGAGTTCGGGATCAGCCGCTTCAAGGTGGCCCGCCTCCTCGAGACGGCGAGGTCCGAGGGCCTGGTCCGGATCGAGATCGGCTGGCCAGGGATGATCGAGGTCGGGCTGTCCGACCGCCTTCAGGAGCGCTTCGGTCTCACCCACGCGATCGTGGTCGACACCACCGACGAGCACGCGGCGTCCCTGCGCGCCAAGCTGGGTCAGGCGGCCGCCGACCTGCTCGAGGAGATCCTGACGAGCACCGACGTGCTTGGCCTGGCATGGGCCAGGTCGGTCAGCGCGATGACCGGGTCGCTCACCCGGCTCCCGGCGACACCCGTCGTGCAGCTCACCGGAGCGCTGTCCCGGCCGGACATCGAGGACAGCTCGATCGAGCTCGTCCGCGGTGTCGCGCAGCTCTCCGGCGGACCGGCGTACCTCTTCTACGCCCCCCTGGTCGTCCCGGACGCGGCGACGGCGAACGCGCTTCGACGCCAGCCCGAGGTCGCGCGCGCTTTCGCCCAGTTCGGGCGGGTGACGAAGGCGATGGCGGGCATCGGCCAGTGGGCTCCGGGCCAGTCAACGATGTTCGACGCCACCGAGGACCGCGAGCGGCGCAAGGTGGGGCGGCAGGGCGTGCTCGCCGACCTCTCCGGCATCCTGCTCGACGCGCGCGGGAGACCGGTCGAGACGCCGCTCAGCGACCGGACGATCGGCATCAGCGCAGCCCAGATGGGGGCGATTCCGGAGGTCATCGCCATCGCCTACGACGCTGTCAAGGCGCCGGCCGTGCTCGCGGGGATCCGCAGCGGGCTCATCGAAGGCCTGGTCACGCACACGTCGCTTGCCCAGGCCCTGCTGGAAGCCGGTTGACCGGCGCCCCGGGCGGGGTGACGGGCGGCCCTAAGGACGAACAACCCCTCGTCGGTGGGACGGCCAACCGAGGACTGGTCGCGCGGGTAGGCAACACGGTGCGCCGCCCGCAGCGAGCACGCTCTGCCGCGACCCAGGCCCTGCTGCGCCACCTAGAGAAGGTCGGCTTCACCGGCACGCCGCGGTTCCTCGGCGTCGACTCCGGCGGGCGCGAGGTGCTGTCCTACGTCGAGGGCGAGACCGTCTTCCCGCCGTTGCCTGCTTGGGGGCTCACCGACGAGGCGCTGGACAGCGTCGCACGGCTGCTCCGGGCCTTCCACGACGCCACCGTGGGCTTCCCGGCCGAGGACCACGAGTGGACGGCGGCCGTCCCGCCGGAGTTCCGCGCCGGCGGGGTGGTCAGCCACAACGACGTCAACCTGGACAACGTCGTCTTCCGTGACGGGCAGGCGGTGGCCCTCATCGACTTCGACCTGGCGTCCCCTGGCTCCCGACTCTGGGACGTCGCGGGCGCTGCCCGGTTGTGGGCCCCGCTGCGACCCGACGACGACATCGAGGACAGCCGGCGGGGGCGCAGCCTGCCGCGGCTGCGCCGCTTCGTCGACGTCTATGGGCTCGGGCCGCCCGAGCGGTCACGCGTCGTCGATGCGGTGGTGACGGCGCATGACTGGATCTACCAGATCGTCCGGGCTGGGGCCGCGGAAGGGAACCGCAGCTTCGCGGAGTACTGGCAACGCGGTGGAGCGCAGCGCGCGGCCCGCGCCAGGGCCTGGTACGAGCGGGAGGGCGACCTTCTGCGCCAGGCGCTTCGCTGACCGTGGCTAGCCCGATCCGCGTCGTCATGGCCGGCGAGCCCAAGTCGTGGTCACGCCGGCCGGAAAACCGGACGGCCCCAGCGCGCTAGGCGCACGTGCGCAAGAGTTGAGCCGACGGGGAGACTCGAACTCCCAACCGCCCGATTACAAGTCGGCCTCGAGGGGTTCGCGCCTGTCCGTCCTCGTCCGCATTGTGCCTTTGACCAGCGGTTTTCCAGAACAATCTTCCACGGCCATCCGCCCGTTTCCACTGCTGCTGTTAGCAAAGTGTTAGCAAGGGTTTGGCAAGAGTGTCGCCGAGAGAGCGTCGCAGCAGCCGATCAAGCCGCTGACCTGCGGTTATGTGGGAGCCGGCGAGGGGAATCGAACCCCTAACCTCCCGATTACAAGTCGGGTGCAGGGGGTTCGCAGCCGTCCATCTGCGTCGCCGTTGTGCCTCTGACCTGCGGTTTTCTGGACCGATCTTTCGCGGCTGTCCGCCCCTTTCCGCCG
>JACCUZ010000318.1 GCA_013698395.1 Sporichthyaceae bacterium | reverse complement strand
GACCTGGTCCGAGCCGGGGGTGCTCCAACGAGACCTCCAGACGCCTTGGGGACCGATGACTGGAGAGCGCGTCGCCGCCCAGAGCGCCTTCTCCACGATCGTCCACGGCTGGGACCTCGCCGCGGCTCTCGGCCAGAGGGTCGACCTACCCGCGAACCTGCTCGATCTCTCTTGGGGACTGGCACACGAGCTGGTTCCCGTCTTGCGTGAGGCGGGAGTGATGGAGGCACCGGTTGACGTGCGCGATGAGGCGACGCCCACGGAGCGGTTGCTGGCCTTCATGGGAAGGGACCCCTCGCAAGCACCGTAAGCGCCGAAGCGCCGATATCGATCTGCTTGGCGATCGAGGCCCGAGATCGATGGGTCAAGTGGATCGTCTGACAGCAACGCTGACAGCAACGCCGAACGATCCAACCCGTCCACGGAGGTCCACACGTGCACCGGCCTGCGCAAGTTGTAGCCTGCGAACCGCCTTGGACTGCTGGCCGCAGACTACGGATCAGAAGGTTGGGGGTTCGAATCCCTTCGGGCGCGCCCTATAACCGCAGGTCAGGACCCCAAAGAGCCCCGCACCCATTCATCGGTGCGGGGCTCTTGGTCACTACTTGGTCACAACGACATCTCAGAGACCGGCCGCGACCATCGCAGAACGGACCCGCTCGTCCGCGCCCGTCGACAGAGCGTGCGCATACACGCGGGCGGTCACATCGACCGAGGCGTGCCCCATGACCTTGCTGACGATCGGCAGCGGCACACCCTGGTCGAGCAGGTAGGAGCCGAAGCCGTGCCGGGCCGTGTGCAACGTGGTCACCGGAACTCCGGCCTGACCGGACAGCCGCTTGAACGTCTCGCCGAACTGGCGCGGGTGGAGCGGTCGGCCGATCTCGTCGACCACCACGAGGCCGCTGTCGACGTACACCTCTCCCGCTGCCAGACGTTCCGCTGACTGCCGGGCACGAGTGCGGCGCAAGGCAGTGCTGCCATGGGGTGGCTCAGCAGGATCAGCATGGGGTCGGCGGAGCGTGCAGCCGAGCGACGGACTCTTGCCTTTGAGGCGGCGTACTACCCCATGGCCCAGGACATCTTCACCGGTCACATGCAGGATCTCGCGGATGGCAAGTCCAACTACAGGACTCCGGGACGGTGCCTCATCGACGCTCACTTCACGGCCATGGGGGGCACCATGAACCGACTGGCGGCCAAAGACCCCGCTCTCCGCAACTGGCAGATCCCCGCTAGCACCTACGACGCGTACTTGGAAGCGTTGAGGCTGTGGGCGCGAATGACGCCCGAGCAACTGGCCGAAGGGCACGCAGAACTTTCTGCGTCCGTCGAGGCCGACCGACGACGCAAGGCCAAGACGGCTGAAGTGCTCGCCCGGCTGGAGGCGATGCGCCGGGCGCAGCCGGATCAATAGGCTGGCGTGAGGGAGCCCCCAGACCACGACCGTTGGTTGCCGGGGGCTCTCGTCCGGGCGCATCGCGCCGTCGCGGGTCGCGTACTGGTTGGGGTGGCTCCGCGAGGACCAGCGGCACGTCAAGGCGTCCGGCGCGTCCGGCGTCACCCTCACGGAGGAGCCCGGCGGCGTCCCTTCGGCATGAAGGGTCGGCGCTTGTGCGAAGGTGACGGCCATGCGGCTCGCTCTCGGTGCTGCCCTGGCGCTGGCGGCGACGATCATCGTGCAGTGGTTCGTCATGCCAGGAGTAGAGGGACGCCGGCGACACGAGGAACGGTGGGAGCGCTACGTCCTGTATTTAGGGGAGCATCTGAGTTTCGACCTGCCGAAGGCCCTCACTCCCTACGTTGACGTGCTAGTTGCTCAGAGCATGCACATACAGTCGGACGTGCCCGAAGATGCCCGGCCGCCGCTGGACGATGAACGCCTTGCCGCCCGGATGGAGGCGCTCTCGCAGCGGACGCAAGCGTTGCAGCGGTTCCGGTGGCTGGCGAATCGAGTCGAGGGGTATGACCGCTACGCCGAGGGGCTCAAACCGTTTGTGCGCGCCCGGCGTGACTTTGACGAGACAGTGCGCGCCACGATGGACGATCTTCCGCTTATGCCCACCTTCGCCGAGGTAGAGGCGCGGACCAGGGCTGAGCGGTTGCAGCATCAGGTAATCGTCCAGGCCGTCTCCGCTCTGGCGGAACTTCGCCGACCGCCTCGACGGTCCTGGCGGCTCCGCATGCGCCACGGGCGTCACGCCGTGCGGTGGTGGACGCGGCACAAGACGGCCCGGCTGACTAAGCGCTGGCGCCAGCGGAGCGTCGGCGTGGGGGGGACTACTTTCCCCCATCCAGGGGAAGGAAGCGATTCAACAGACGAGTAGCCAGGCCGCGCACGCTCGCGTTTCCCACGTCTGGCGCGCGTGACCGCACACCGTTCACTGCGGAAGTGCTCATAATCCCTGGGTCGCGGGTTCGAGTCCCGCCCGCCCCACACCTTCTGACCTGCGGTTTTGCTCTCTTTAAGATCGTTCTGGGTGCCCGAAATGTCGCCAGGTGTGCACAAGGTGTGCACAGACTGCTGGGCAAGGGTCGTGGCGACGGCCCTCGGCACCAGCGTTGCGGCGGCATCGGCGGCGGCCTGCGCGACCTGCGGCATGACGCTGAGGTAGATGTCGCGGGTGATCTGGGTGGTGGAGTGGCCCAGTTGCTCGGACACGACTTTGATGTCGGCGCCAGCGGTCAGGGCGAGGGTGGCCGCGACGTGGCGCAGGTCGTGGAGTCGGATCGGCGGTACGCCGTGGCGGGTGACGAGCCGGTCGAACCGCTGCGAGACACCGTTCGGGCTCAGCGCCCGCCCGTCCTCGTGGGTGAAGACCAAGCCGGTCTCGATCCAGCCCGCGCCCCACAGCAGCCGCGTCTCCTTCTGGGCCTTGCGGTGCCTGCGCAGCACGACGACCGTGCCAGGGTCGAGCGCGACAGCCCGTTCACTGGCCTCGCTCTTCGGGCCGTCCCAGTCCTGCTGCGAACCAGAACGGACAGTCGCCGTGGCAGCGTCGAGGTCGACGTCCACCCAGGACAGCCACACGGCCTCGGACCGGCGCAGCCCGCGGAAGGCCAACAGGTGCCACAGCGCGTAGAGGCGGTCGTCTGCGACCGCGTCGAGGAAAGCCCCCGTCTGCACGGGAGTCCACACCATCACCGGCGACGGTCGTCGGCCGGCGCGCCGCCACTCGGTGACCCGTTCGTCGGTCCAGACCAGCGCACGTGGCAGGCGGACGCGCTCCAGCTCCACGTACAGGGCGGGGTTGTGCGCGATCTTGTGCCGCTTGACCGCGGCGTTCAGCGCGCTGCGGACGGTGGCGTGCACGCTGCGGACCCGGTTGGGCGTCAGCGGCCGTCGCGCTTGTTTGGTGGTCGTGCGTGCCCCCAGGAGCCGGGCGAGCATGGGGGAGGGATTCCCGGCCTGCGGCCGGCCGATCTGGCGCATCGCGGCGTAGAGCTCCTCGAAGTCGGTGTCACGCAGGTCAGCCAGCGCGACATGGCCGAGACCCGGCTTGAGGTAGAGCGCGATGTGGTGGTCGTAGGAGGTCCGCGTCGACGCCTTCAGCGCCAGCTTGCCGGCCATCCACTCGTCGAGGTAGCGGGCGAAGGTCAGTCCTCGGTCGGCGGCGACGTAGGTGCCCTTGTGGCGGCGGTCGAGCACATCGGCAAGAGCCACCTCGGCCTCCCGTCGGCTGTCGAAGGGACCGGCGCTGGCCTGTCGACGCTGCCCGTCCGTGTCGCGCGGGGCGTCGTAGCGGATCCACCAGCTGCCGTGGCCGCGTCGGCTCCGCTGTGGGCAGTCGGCCCCGAGCTGTCGCCCGGTCGCGTCACGGCAGCCGCATCGCTGGAACGTCGAACCGCGCACCCTGCACCTCCATCACGTTGCTTGGGACTTTCTACTCCTGCGGTGTCTGCGATGGGGGCCAGGCGGCTCCCTCGGTGGACAGGCCTAGCAGCTCGATCAGGTAAGCGGTCGGGATCTTGATCTGTCTCCCGACGCGTAGGACGGGCGTGGGAAAGCGGTCGGTGCGGACCAGCTCGTAGGCGACGGTGCGGCCGATGCCGAGAACCTCGGCGGCGGTCACCACGTCGCCCACGGCTGGTAGGGCTCGGACCTCGGTGGCATTGAGTGTCATGCACTGCTATGTGCCGG
>JACCUZ010000299.1 GCA_013698395.1 Sporichthyaceae bacterium | reverse complement strand
CTCGCCGAGCAGGCCGCGCAGGTCGGCCAGCAGTGCAGCCGGGGTGGCCGGGTGCAGCCGGTGGCTGCCATGGTCGACCCGCACCCCGGCGACCTCGAAGGACCCGGCGAGACCGCCCACCCGGTGGGCCCGTTCCAGCACGGTCACCGGGTGGCCGAGCCCCGCCGCCCGCCACGCAGCGGCCAGCCCGGCCGGACCGGAGCCCAGGACGACGAGTGAAGCGCGCTCGCACGGCTGGTCGGCATGCACGGGTCGCGAGCGTACGGGGCGCGGCCGCGCCAGCGGGCGTCAGTTCGCAGCCCACCATCGTGTCGTTACCGATGAGTAGCATCGGCGGCAGCAGCCACGTGTCCATGCAAGGAGCCCTCGTGCCCGAACCGGCCACTGCTCGCCGTACGACTCATCGCGCAGTGCGTGAGGTCGTCTTCGTTGAAGGAGTGCGCACCCCGTTCGGCAAGGCCGGGGAGAAGGGCATGTACGCCCAGACCCGGGCCGACGACCTCGTGGTCCGGTGCATCCGGGAGCTGGTGCGCCGCCTGCCCCAGCTGCCGCCCGAGCGCATCGACGACGTGGCCATCGCCGCGACCACCCAGACCGGGGACCAAGGGTTGACCATCGGGCGCACCGCCGCCCTGCTCGCGGGCCTGCCGCACACCGTGCCCGGCTTCGCGATCGACCGGATGTGCGCCGGGGCGATGACCGCCGTGACGACCGGTGCGACCGGCATCGCCTTCGGGGCTTACGACGTCGTGGTGGCCGGTGGCGTCGAGCACATGGGGCACCACCCCATGGGCGAGGGAGTCGACCCCAACCCGCGGATTATCGCCGAGCGGCTGGTCGACCCGTCGGCACTGGTGATGGGCGCGACGGCGGAGAACCTGCATGACCGGTTCCCCCACCTCACGCGCGAGCGCGCCGACGCATTCTCGGTCGCGAGCCAGGAGAAGCTCGCCAAGGCCTACGCCAACGGCCAGGTCGAGCCCGACCTCGTCACGGTTGCCACCCGCTCGGTGGAGCAGGGTTGGGGGCTCGCGACCCGCGACGAGCCGCCACGGCCGGGGACCACGATGGTCGACCTCGCCTCGCTCAAGACGCCGTTCCGCCCGCATGGCCGGGTCACGGCCGGCAACGCAGCCGGGCTCAACGACGGGGCGACCGCCTGCGTCCTGGCCGCCGAAGAGGTGGCCGACGAGCTCGGCCTCCCGGTGCGGATGCGGCTGGTGTCCTACGCGTTCGTGGGTGTGGAGCCGGAGGTCATGGGCGTCGGTCCGGTACCGGCGACCGAGAAGGCGCTCCTCAAGGCCGGTCTCTCGATCGAGGACATCGGGATCTTCGAGCTCAACGAGGCGTTCGCGGTGCAGGTGCTGGCGTTCCTCGACCACTTCGGGCTCGCGGACGACGACCCGCGCGTCAACAAGTACGGCGGCGCGATCGCGTTGGGCCACCCGCTCGCCTCCTCCGGCGTACGACTGATGACCCAGCTCGCGAGACAGTTCGAGGAGCATCCAGAGGTGCACTACGGCCTGACCGCGATGTGCGTCGGGATCGGCATGGGCGGGGCCGTGATCTGGGAGAACCCCCACTTCGCCGGAGCCGGCGAATGAGCGACATGCTGCAGTTCCCCGACGAGGTGGTCACGCGGGCCCTGCTCCGGTACGTCGACCTGCCCCGGGCCGGGGGCACGGCCGCGATCCTCACCTTGGACAACGGTCTCGACCACACCAAACCGACGACGTTCGGACCGCAGAGCCTGCTCAACATCGAGGCCTCGATCGAGGAAGCGCTGGCGCGCGACGACGTCGTCCTGCTGGCCGTCACGGGGAAGCCGTTCGTGTTCGCGGTCGGCGCCGACCTCAAGGTGATGCAGGCCGGGGGCAGTGCCGCGCAGGCGAAGGCGTACTTCGCTCTTGGGCACCGCGTCTTCGCCCGGCTGCGCGACTCGCGCGTCCCGACGTTCGGGTTCATCAACGGCGCCGCCATGGGCGGCGGCCTGGAGATCGCGCTGCACTGCCACTACCGCACGATCTCCTCCGGTGTCCGGGCAGTGGCACTGCCCGAGGTGTTCCTCGGCCTCATCCCCGGCTGGGGCGGCAGCCAGCTGCTGCCCAATCTCGTCGGTGCCGACCGCGCGGTCACCGTGATCGTCGAGAACGCGATGAACCAGAACCGCATGCTCACCGGTCCCCAGGCGCTCGAGCTCGGCATCGCCGACGCGATGTTCGAGCCGGCGGACTTCTTCGAGCGGTCGCTGGAGTGGGCCGCCGCAGTGG
>JACCUZ010000263.1 GCA_013698395.1 Sporichthyaceae bacterium | reverse complement strand
ACGTACGGCTGAAGGTCAACGGGGTCTGGCACGAGGAGGCGGTGCCCGCGCGCCGGCTGCTGAGTGACTTCCTGCGCCACGACCTGCAGCTGTCTGGCACGCACGTGGGCTGCGAGCACGGTGTCTGCGGCGCCTGCACGATCCTGCTCGACGGGCGCCCGGTGCGGTCCTGCCTCATGCTTGCGGTCGGCGCGCGCGACCACGAGGTGACCACCGTCGAGGGCCTCGGCACGCCAGATGACATGCACCCGGTGCAGCAGGCGTTCCGGGAGTGCCACGGCCTGCAGTGCGGGTTCTGCACCCCGGGTTTCCTCACGACGGTCGCCGCGTTCATCGAGGACAACCCGCAGCCGACCGAGGAGGAGGCCCGCGAGGCGATCAGCGGCAACCTGTGCCGCTGCACCGGCTACCAGAACATCGTGGCCTCCGTCCTGCGCGCCGCCGAGCTGCGCCGCGACGACCCGGCTGGCCGGAGCGACACGTCATGACGACCAAGCTGTTCGGGGAGCCCGTCCGGCGCGTTGAGGACGCCAAGCTGGTCACCGGGACCGCGCACTTCCTCGACGACCTGGGTCACGACGCCCTCGGCGTGGCCTTCGTCCGCAGCCCCCACGCGCACGCCCGCGTAACCGACATCGATGCCAGCGGTGCCCTCGAGGTGGCCGGGCTGGTCGCGGTCTACACCTACGACGACCTGCTCGCCTCGGACGAGACCGACGGTACGTCGGTCGCCGAGCCGTTGCCGCTGCTCATCCCGCACCCGACGCTGCACGCGCCGCGCACCGGTTACCCGCTGGCCCGCGAGGAGGTCAACCACGTAGGCGAGCCGGTCGTCATGGTCGTCGCCGCGGACCGCTACGTCGCGGAGGACGCCGCCGAGCGGATCCACGTCATCTACCAGCCGCTGCCTCCGGTCGTCGGTGTCGAGAATGCCCGCGCCGCAGACCACGCCGTGCACGACGACGTCACCGACAACGTCGCGGCGTACTCGCTGAGCGAGGTCGGTGACCTCGACACCGCGATGGCCGCTGCGCCGCACCGGCTGGTCCTCGACCTGGAGATCGAGCGCAGCGCGTCGATGCCCATGGAGGGCAAGGGCGTCCTCGCCCGCTGGGACGCGGCCGAGTCCTCGATGCGGGTCTACTCCTCGACCCAGGCCGCGACCAGCGTCCGAGCGGCGGTCGCCGCCAAGCTCGGGCTGGCCCTTAGCAAGGTGGAGTGCATCACGCCCATGGTGGGTGGCGGGTTCGGGGTGAAGATCATGCATCCGTGGCCCGAGGAGGTCCTCGTCCCATGGGCGGCGAAGCGCCTCGGCCACGAGGTGAAGTGGACCGAGGACCGGCGCGAGCACTTCGTGTCCTCGGCGCACGAGCGCGGCCAGATCCAGTGGGTCGAGGTGGGTTTCGACGACGACGGCCGGCTGCTCGCGCTGGACGTGAAGTTCTGGCACGACAACGGCGCCTACACCCCGTACGGCGTCATCGTGCCGATCATCACCTCCACCCAGCTGCTCGGGCCGTACAAGCCCGGCGCCTACCGGTGCGAGTGGTGGTCCCTCTACACCAACACCGTCATCGTCACGCCCTACCGCGGGGCCGGCCGCCCGCAGGGCGTCTTCGCGATGGAGCGGACGATGGACGCCATCGCCGACCGGCTGGGGATCGACCGGGCCGAGGTGCGAGCCCGCAACTTCATCACCCCCGACGAGATGCCCTACGACCACCACCTGACGTTCCAGGACGGCCGACCGCTGATCTATGACTCCGGGGACTTCCCGGCTTCTCTGGACAAGCTCAAGAAGCTGGTGGACTGGGACGGCACCCTCGCGATGGCCGCCGCCGCGCGCGCGGAGGGCCGGCGGGTGGGGGTCGGGCTGGCGTGCTACGTCGAGGGCACGGGCGTCGGGCCGTACGAGGGCGCTCACGTGGTCGTGGAGCCCTCAGGCAAGGTCAAGGTCGCCACCGGCCTGACGACCCAGGGGCAGGGACACTTCACGTCGTTCGCGCAGATCGCTGCCGACGAGCTGGGTGTGCCGCTCGCCGATGTCGAGGTGGTCACGGGCGACACGCGACGGTTCGGCTACGCGGTCGGCACGTTCGCGTCGCGGGCCGCGGTGATGAGCGGCAACGCCGTGGCGCTCGCCTCGCGCAAGGTGCGGGACAAGGCCCTGCGTATCGCGGGGGAGGCGCTGGAGGCAGATCCGGGTGACCTCGAGATCGTGGACGGGTCCGTGCGGGTCAAGGGCTCTCCTGCGTCGGCCATCTCGCTGGCGACGGTCGCGGTGCTCTCCAACCCCCTCCGGTACGCCTTCGACGACGCGTCCCGAGCCGCGACGCAGTTCGCCGTCGGCGACACCTCCGGTCCACCCGTGGACCGAGGGGACGAGCCGGGGCTGGAGGGCACGGACTACTACTCGCCCACGCAGTCGACCTTCGCCAACGGCATGCACGCCGTCGTGGTCGAGACGGACCCGCAGACAGCTGAGATCAAGATCCTGCGCTACTGCGTCGTGCACGACTGTGGCACGGTGATCAACCCGATGATCGTCGAGGGACAGGTCCACGGAGGCGTTGCCCAGGGCGTGGGGGGCGCGCTGTACGAACGGATGGAGTACGACGACGCCGGTCAGC
>JACCUZ010000260.1 GCA_013698395.1 Sporichthyaceae bacterium | reverse complement strand
TCCCGCTTGAGCCCGTCGATGATCGTGAAGACGTACGGCGGGAGGCCAGGTATCCGGCGGAACTCCATCGCGTCAGGCTAGCGGGAGTTTCCCCCTTAGCGAGATCGTGGCTGGTTTTTCCGTTGTGTTGTAACGGTTTCCGGGTGTGGCGCTGTATTACCTAAGTCGGGTTGGTCAGCGGGTCGGTGCGTAGCGGTCGATGGTGAACAGGTCCGCCAGTCGCCGCTGGGTTGGGTCCATGTCGGTGAGGATGCGTTGAGCCCGGGGGCGGCCTTTGGCGCCGTCGTGGTGGAGCAGCACGGTTTCTTGGATGCCGGCCAGGGTGGCCAGCAGTTCGCGCACGGACATGTGCAGCCCGGCCTGCTCCGCTTCGCGGCGCATCAGGTGGGCGATGGTCAGCGCGAGGACGCAGTAGAAGACGTGGACGCGGATCTTGGAGTCGGTCCAGTGGTGCATCGGGCCGAAGGACACCAGGTGGGGGTCTTTCATCTGCCGGAACCCGGACTCGACCTCGTTCTGGGAGCGGTAGGCGGCCACGACGTCGGCGGTGGTCCAGTCGTCGCGGTTGGTGAACAGGATCCGTTTGCCGAACACCCGCTCTTCGAGCTTGTTGCGGGCGCGGGTGTTGGTGCGGAAGCTCAGTCGCAGCTGGGTGGGGGTCTGGCCGGTCAGGGTGGTGGTCAGGACCTGGGTGACCCAGCGGGGCTGGGTGATCGCGGCGATCTCGGCTTCGACCGCGGGTCGCTGGCGGCGGGTGTTGCCGCGGGCCAGGGTGGCCTGCAGGTCGTGCAGTTTGCGGCGGGCTTTGGCCAGGGTCTGGTCGAACCCGGCCGACTGGGCGGCGTGCAGGGTCGGGGAGTGGGTCAGCACCGCGCGGCGAGTCACCCCGAGCGCGGTCACGGTGGTGTCCACGCAGCTCAGCCCGGGGTAGCGCGCCGGGTGCACGGGCCGGTAGTCGACGGTGGGGATGGCGAGCAGCCCGGGGTGCTGGCTCGGTGGCAGCGATCCGACGAACCCGATCTGGGAGGCTTCGATCAGGGCGTGGTTGGTCGCGGAGTTCTGTCCGGCGTCATAGACCACGGTCAGCGAGTCCACCCCGGTGGTCAGCTCCCGGAAGCGTGCGGTCAGCTCGGCGATGACGGTGGCGAACTGGGTGACGTCGGGGCGGTCACCGGGGTAGGTGTGGGAGACCAGCGGGATCCCGCCGTCGCGGGTCACCACCAGGGCCAGCCCGACCAGGCGCAGGTCGGTGCGTTTCTGCTTGGCCTTGCCCCGGGCCGCGATCGGGGCCCGGTCGTTCGCCGAGTCGATGTAGGTGGCGAAGTTGGTCATGTCCAGCACCAGCCCGGACAGGTCCAACCCGAACTCGGTGACCATCCGGGCGCCCAGCGCGGCCTCGATCGCGCGCAGCGCCGGCTCGTCGAGGCGGTCCATCGCCTTCCAGAACCGGCGGTGATCCACCGCGGCGCCGGACACCTTGGTGAACCGGGGCCCGGCGGTGGTGTCCCACCAGTCGGCGAACGCGCGTTTCGAGCAGGGGTCCACGATCCGGTTCGCGGTCGCCAACGCGATGTAAGTGCCGACCGAGGCCGCCGCGTCGGTGCGCCGGGCCACCACCGAGTCGACCGCTCCCGCCACGCCGAGGCGTTCCAGCACCGACCACACCGAGGCCAGGTCACCGAACCCCTTGTGCTGGGTGCGGACCGGCTCACCTCCCGCCGACCCGGACAGCTTGGCCATCACCTCCGTGGCGCTACCCAGGTACTGCTGGGACACGATCCGCGGCTTGCCGCCCACCCGGGCCGCCTCCACCAGGTAGTAGTACGTCTGGTTGCCCTGCCGCTTGCCCTCGATGGATTGCATATCTGGGTAATACACCATCCGAGGCAGAAGCCCCAGCAGCAACACGGGAAACACGCCCATCAATCAGTTAGCGGGGAAACTCCCGCTAGGAGACTGCTGAACAACGCGTGTCGTCCTGGTCCTCGCGTTGGGGCGTCGAGACGATGTGCGTATGCAGGGTCGTCCTCTTGATGAGCGTGAGCTTCTGGATGCCGAGTCGGTGGCAGGTCATCTGGTGGAGGAGGGGTCGGTGTTCCGGCTTCTGGCCGATCAGCGTCGGGTGTTGTTCCCGACCGCGATGTTCGAGGACCTGTTCCCGTCGGGGCGCGGCAGGCCGTCGATCCCGGTCGACATCGTCGCGTCGGTGCTGGTGCTGCAAGCGCTGCATGGCCTCAGTGACCGGGAGGCTCTGGCTTCCTTGCGGACTGACTTGCGGTGGAAGGTCGCGACCGGGCTGCCGATCGGGCATGCCGGCTTCGACCCCTCGACCCTGACGTACTGGCGCAAGCGCCTAGCAGCCTCGGACCGTCCGCACCGGATCGCCGATGCGGTCCTTGCCGTTGTCGCGGAGACCGGGGTGCTGAAGGGCAAGAACCGCAGGGCGCTGGACTCCACGATCCTTGATGACGCGGTCGCGACCCAGGACACCGTGACGCAGCTGATCGCGATCATCCGCAAGGTCCGCCGGGAGATCCCCGGCGCCGCCGCGGTTGTGGCCGCCAAGTGCAGCGCGCACAACTACGACAACCCCGGCAAGCCGCAGATCGCTTGGGAGGACAGCGAGGCCCGCGCCGTCCTGGTGGACGGGCTGGTCCAGGACGCACTCGCGCTGCTCGACCGGGTCAGCGGATTCGAGCTGACCGCGGAGCAGAACGAGACGGTCGCGCTGCTGGCGTTGATCGCCGGCCAAGATGTCGAACCGGCTGTGGGCAGCGACGGCACCGACGGCCGCTGGCAGATCGCCCGCAAGGTCGCGAAGGACCGGGTGATCAGCGTCATCGACCCGGACGCGCGACACGCCCACAAGACCGTGCAGCGCCGGCAGGACGGCTTCAAGGCCCACCTTGCGGTCGAACCCAGCACCGGGATCATCACCGCCAGCGAACTCACCAAAGCCGCCGGAGCCGAAGCGGCGGACGGCGCGACCGGGATCCGGCTCCTCGACGCCGACCCCACGCTCACCGAGGACGAGCCGATGGAGGTGCTGGGCGACAGCGCCTATGCCACCGGGGACGTTCTGAAGAAGATCACCGACGCGAAGCACACCCCGCTGGTCAAGCCCTGGCCGACCAAGCCCACCGTCCCCGGCGGGTTCGACATCGATGACTTCACCGTCGATGAGTCCGCCGGCACCGCGACCTGCCCGAACGGTGTCACCCGCAAGATCACCAAGTCCCGGAACGTGGTGTTCGGGGTGGCCTGCCGCGGCTGCCCGCTGCGCGCTCGGTGCACGACCGCCAATGATGGCCGGATGCTGCGTCTGCATGAACACGACGCCCTGCAACGCGCGCATCGGCAGCGGGCGAAAGACCCTGCCTGGCAGGCGGACTACCGCCAGCACCGGCCGATGGTTGAACGCTCCATCGCCTGGCTCGTCGCCGGTGGGAACCGCAAACTCCGCTACCGCGGCGTCAGCAAGAACCACGCCTGGCTCCAGCACCGCACCGCCGCCTTGAACCTCCGCCGGCTGCTCAACCTCGGCCTCACCAGAACCGCAGGGACCTGGGCCCTCGCCTGAACCCAGGACACCCGAAAAGGAAGCCCAGAACCCTCACAGCATGCCCCTGCGGCCTTCACCGACACACCGAGGCCGCCGCAGACTCACCACGGCAGGGGCGGCACCGTTGACCACCGCAAGGCCTGTCCGCGCCTGAGCGTCTTGGTGCGCCCCGCCATCAAGCCCTTGTTCAGCAGACTCCTAGGTCTCGTTCGGGCCCTTGTTGACCGCGCTCTACCACAGTGTGCAGCCCTTCCGCTGAGCCCGCTGCAAGCTGGCGGATCCAGCAACGCCGTTTTCCGGCTCGGTGAGGAT